>CAYTUB010000024.1:0-34378 GCA_964441145.1 uncultured Acidimicrobiales bacterium | reverse complement strand
TTTCTATGGCCGTGGACCGGTTCCCGATGATCCCGCCGTGCAGTGGCGGTTTCCCGAAGAGGGTGAAGGCGGGCTCTGCCGTCAATCGACAGTCGGTACCGAAACCCGAACATGGTGCGGCCTGGGGTGGACTGGACAATCTGCTTTGTTCCGCCTTGACGGCCGACTGTGGTCGGTCTTTGGCGCCCTCGACGGCGCAGTGCATTTTCTCGACGCCGAGACCGGCGAGGCACTCCTTCCGCGATTCCAGACCGATGACATCATCAAGGGTTCGGTCACGATCGACCCCGACGGCTTCCCACTGGTCTATACAGGATCGCGCGACAATCAGTTTCGGGTCATTGCATTCGATGATGGCAATCCGAGAGAGCTCTGGTCCCTCGACGCCGAGTCGGTCGGAGAAACACTCTGGAACAATGATTGGGACGGCGCCGCGTTGGTCCTGGAGGACTTTCTCATCGTCGGCGGCGAGAACAGTCGGATCCATGTTGTGCAGCTCAACCGAAGCTGGAGCGACGAGGGCCTCGTCCAGGTTGACCCCGAACTCATCTTTAGTGCGCCCGGTTGGGACGCCGGCTTGCTCGCCGATGTCAGCGACGACAACGTCTCGATCGAGAACTCGGTCGCCGTAAGTGGCGACACGTTGTACTTCGCCAACTCGGGTGGCCTCGTCCAGGGATGGGATCTTGCGCCGCTCCGTGACGGAGGCGAGCCAACCCGTACCTTCCGCTACTGGGTTGGCGACGATGTCGACGCCTCGATCGTGATCGACACCGAGGGCATGTTGTACGTCGCTGCGGAGTTCGAACGCAACACCGCGCGTTCGCGTGAGCTGGGCCAACTCTTCAAACTCGATCCATCACAAAGCGGTGAGGACGCGCTCGTCTGGTCCGTGCAGGAGAACCAAGGTCTCAACACCGGTATCTGGGGTACGCCTGCGCTCCACGATGGAGCCGTCATCTTCGGAAGCCAGGGCGGCCGATTCCGCGCAGTCGACCAAGCCACGGGAGAGGACTTCTGGGACATCGGGCTCGGATTCCACCTGTGGACCTCGCCGGTAGTCGTCGACGACGTGTTGCTCATGGGGGATTGCTTTGGCTCGCTCCATGCCTTCGACGCAACGAACCTCTCCGAGGAACCAGACAAGTTGTGGGAACTGCAACTCGATGAGAGCTGCATCGAGTCAACCCCAGCTGTCTGGGAAGGCACCATCGTCGTAGGAACCCGCAGCGGCGGCGTTTACGGGATTCGCTGACGTCGCTGAAGCCCTTAGCCGCCAGCGGCTCCGCAGATTTCGCCGGTCACCGATACCAGATAGGGCCGGTGGGGGTGTCTTCTACGGTGATGCCCATGGCGGCGAGTTCGTCTCGAATGCGGTCGGCTTCGGCGAAATCTTTGTTGGCCTTGGCGTCGGTGCGGGCAGCGACGAGGGCTTCGATTTGGGCGTCATCGCCGTCGCCGCTTGATGTGGTTGCACTGTCGAGCGAGAGCTGAAGGCCCAGTACGTTGGCTAGTTCCACGGCGGTGAGAGCCAGCGATGCTGCGTGGTCTGCCTCATCGTTGCCATCGAGAGCACCGTTGGTTCGACGGACCGTCTCGAACACGGTGGCCATCGCGTCGGGGGTGCCGAAGTCCTGATCCATCGCTTCACGGAATCGGTTGAGAATGGCCTCGTCCGGCTCGGCGTTCGCCAGGTCGATTCCGGAACTGCCTGCCTTGCGGGCCATCGCGTCGAGCCGCTTCACTCCCTCACGTGCCTGATGCATGCTGTCGTCGTCGATGTCGATTGCTTTGCGATAGTGCGTCTGCAACAGCAATAGGCGTAGCGCCCGAGCATTCAATGGGTTCTCGGCGAGGAGGGCCTCGATGGTCTGAAAGTTGTTCAACGACTTCGACATCTTCTCGCCGTTGATATTGATCATCGCGTTGTGGAGCCAGTAGCGAGCGAACTCGTGGCCTGCTGCCAGCGCCTCGGCGCGTTCGTTGGTGTGGTGCGGAAACGCGAGATCGGTGCCTCCACCGTGGATATCAAACCCGTCTCCAAGAATGTCCAAACTCATCGCTGCACATTCGATATGCCAGCCCGGTCGACCCGGGCCCCACGGGGAGTCCCAGGTGGGCTCATTGGGTTTGGCTGCCTTCCACAAGGCAAAGTCCAGCGGGTCTTCCTTATTTTCGTCGGCTTCGATTCGTGCCTGCGCTCCCTCGGCCAATTCGTCGGGGGTGCGGTGCACCAGAGCGCCGTAATCCTCGACAGAGCGAACCCGTAGGTAGACGCCTGAATCGTTGGCGTAGGCCGAACCGTTGTCGACCAGGGTCGAGATCATGTCGACCATCTCGGCGACGTACTCGGTGGCGTGAGGACGGTCATGGGGCAGCAAGATGTTGAGTGCGTCCATGGCCGTGTCGTAGACGGCCTTCCACTCGGTGGCGACCTCGGTTTCGGTGCGACCTTCCTCGAGGGCTCGGTTGATGATCTTGTCGTCGATGTCGGTGACGTTCGCGACGTGATGCACGCGTAGGCCGGCCCACTCGAGGTAGCGCCGCATAATGTCGTAGGTCATCGCCTGGCGGGCGTGCCCCAAATGCGGGTGGCTGTAGACGGTTGGCCCGCATGCGTAGAGCGAGACCTCGCCCTCGCGGCGGGGGACGAACTCAACAAGTGCGTCTTGGAGTGTGTCGTAGATCTTCACGTGATGTGGATGCCAACGAGTTGTGCTGCTTCGGCGAGGCCCGCGCCAGCGTTTGGATCGTCACCGTTACCCTCGAGAATCGCGCGGGCGAGCCGGTCGATTCGGTCGCGGGCAGTTGGGGCATCGAGGTCGTTGTCCAGGGCTGCTCGGACGTCGCTAAGGGTGCTCGCCGGGTCGGGACCGGTTCCCTTTTCAACCGCTGCCACGATGCGCTCGAACCGGTCCTGGCCATCGTCGATATCGCCGTCGAACCATTCCCAGTCGTCGCGGTAGTGGTGGCCCATCAATGCAAGGCGGACCGCCTGTGGCGAATGGGACTTCACCAGGTCGCTGACAAAGACGAGGTTGCCGAGTGATTTCGACATCTTGGTGCCCTGATAGGCAACCATGCCCGTATGCATCCAGTGGTCCGCGAACGTCTTGCCGTAGCCGAGTTCGCTTTGTACTCGTTCGCACTCGTGATGAGGAAAGATCAGGTCAGATCCGCCTCCATGGAGGTCGATTGTTTGCCCGAATTGAGCCCAGCTCATGGCGCTGCACTCGATGTGCCAGCCGGGCCGACCAGGACCAAACGGTGTGTCCCAAGAGGGTTCGTCTTCCGCTGAAGGCTGCCACAAGATGAAATCGAGCGGGTTGCGCTGTCGGAGATCTGTTGGCGTTCCACCGCGTTCGGCGGCGAAGGCGAGCATCGTGTCTTCGGCATAGCCAGAGAGGCGGCCGAACTCTGGCGCTGTCGACACATCGAAGTAGGTGATGCCGTCGACCTCATAGGTATGCCCCTTGCTTTGCAGCAGGCTGATCAGTTCCACCATTTCTTCGATGGACTCGGTGGCACGCGGTTCGGCAATGGGTGGACGCACACGCAACGCCTCCATGTCTCCATGAAAGCGGGCCATCTCCGTGGCGGCGAGTTCAAGGAAGTCGATTCCAAGCTCACGTGCCTTTGGCAGGATCGAGTCGTCTACGTCGGTGACATTGCGGACCATTTGGACCTCGTGGCCCAGGTCTTCGAGGCGTCGGATCAACAGGTCGTATGTCAGATAGGTGTTCGCGTGCCCGAGATGCGTCGAGTCATAGGGCGTGATGCCACACACATAGACTCGAACCACCGGTCCGGGCTCGAATGGAACGACCATCGAGGCACTGGTGTCGAATATCCGAATCACCTTGAAAGAGTACCGGCGAAGCGGGTGCAGCCCGACATTGCTATGGCTGAGCGACCTCGCAGCTAACGCCTGATTCTTCGGAGAACTCAAAATCCCCAAGGATCGGCCTGTCGTTGTTCTCGCCAAAGTCGGGGAGGCCAGAAATGATGACGTCGATGTCATCGGGGTTCGCGCCTTGTTCGACCATTTGGTCTCGATAGGCGTTCATTAGCGCGGTCTCGGTCTGGTCATAGGCGGCCCGCATACATTCCGAACCGCCAATGACCGTCTGGGCAAAGGCAAACGCTGCCGGAGTGAGCTCGTCGTCTTCGTTCGTCCAAGGCAGTAACTCGACCACTTGATTTACAAAGCCGCGGTCGGTCGTTACCGAGTTCATAGTGGCGACAGCGTCGACGCGGGGGCGCACAAACTCAATCGCGTCGGCGTCGAGGATCACCCCGATCGTTCCATCGGCCCGTTCGATGATCTCGACGCCGTCGGTGTTCACGCAGGTGTCGACGTCGCCGATTGCGCGCATTCTGATCGTGTCCGTACTAATGGTCGCGCCCGCTACGGAGGTTCGTTGCGTGCCCACGACCGGGACGCTGGCCGTAATTCGAGCGCGGCAATCTAAGGAGATGGGGGCAATTGCGAGGACGGCTGGCCCTTCTTCGATATCGATGCCGACCTCGGCGGTTTCTTGAACCACGTTTTCCCAGGGCCAACGGATGTCGAGCCAACCGAAGGAAATCAGCGCGACAACGATGATGCCAGAAAGCACGAAGACGCCAGCGACGGTCGCGAAGGCGATTGTCATGTTGCGCATATGCATCTCCGATCCGAAAAGTGTGGGCCGATCGTAGGCCAAAAAGTGGCCTGACTCTGAGCCGGTGGCGGGAAACCAGCCCAGAGTCAGACGTCTGGGTTTGGTCCCGCCCCGGTGGCGGGAAACCGAAGCGGGACCAAACATCTGAGGCTCACACATTCAGGGGGAAGAAGGCGGAGCCCGGCGAGCGTCAAGGGGGGTCGACTCTCGCAAATCAGATCTGCAATTTTCAAGAAAGTGTCCGACGCCGAGTCGGTGGCGGGAAACCTCCCCGGTGTCAGACACGTGTATGACGGACAAGCCATGCAGAAAGTCGCGGAAGTTACTGTGCCGTACGTCACACCCTAGCTCTTGGCGGCCGTTGGGCCGTTTCACTGGCTCTTAGAGGTTTGCGAGGTACGACTCGATGAGGTCGAGCTGCTCGCCCGTTGGGTTTGCGCCTAGCTCGGAGGAGCTCTCGTCTCCAACAGCCCAGTACGCGAATGCCTCGGCGAAGTCGCCGACGCCGGTTTCAAAGTCTCGGGCAAATGCCTCGGGCCACCAAGGGGCGTCGTCGATCCCGCGAGCGTCTCGCCAATCGTTGCGGTCGCCGTCGTCGAAGTGTTCGACATCGATGGCATGGGCGAGCTCGTGCGCCAAGATGCCAGCTAGTGACTGCGGGGTGTCGTTGTCGCGCACGAACATGTCGATCGACTTCTCGTAGGGATAGGTCAAGCCCCTAAAGCGCTCGTCCTCATCGAGATAGTTGATCTCCCAGCCCGGCAAAATTTCTTGCCAATCGAACGGGAGTAGCTCCTCGGCTTGGGCGCCCACCGCCGCTGGCGTGGCTCCCGTCGCGACGCTCGTGGTGGTGGTGTTTGCTGCGGTTGTCGTGGTCGTTGGTTGTTCCGTTACCGACGATGCCTCGACTGCAGGGGTGACGATGCTGGAGGTGGTGACCTCATCGGCCGCGGAATCTGTGGCGGCGCTCGATTTCGATAGTGAAGACAGGCTGAGTGTCGCTGAGGCCGACTCCGTGGGGATCAGCCTGTTGGAGGATTCGGGTTCGGGTTCGGGTTCGGGTTCGACTATGTCTTGGGTCGTTGCTTCTGAAGGCGCCGAGACCATCACGAGTGTCCCAATAGACACCGCACCGACGAGCGCTCCGGCTCCAGGGACCCACAACCGTCGCTTTAGCCAACCGACGATTCCCTCAACACCAGCGTGTTCGACAGCCATTGCTGCGAGGAGCTGTTCTTCAATCAGTTCGCTTCGCTCGGCCAGTGAGGCCGCGAGGATGTCTATGTCCTCACCGCGAAGAGGTACCTCTGTGCCTGGATCGCGATCACGCAGTACGTATACGAGCGAGAGATACCGCTCGAGCACATGGTCGTGCATTGCCGAGTTGAGTGGGAGCGCGTGCCCGCTAGCGACCACAAGGTTCTGGTCGAGGTCGATGGTGAGTTCAGCTCGCTGGGGGATGATCGGTCCGCAATCGATCTCGTACAGCTTGGTTATCTCAGAAATGGACCGATCGTTGAGAACGCGATGCCCGGCCTCAAAATCGGAGAGTTCTCCGACGGTAAAGGCAGATCTCGCGGCAAAGGCTTCGAGATCAGCGCCCGTGCGGTGCCGCGCCTCTACGAGCAGCTGCCCCAGTCGATTGGCAGGAACAATGGTCGATACACCGGTCTCCACTCTGGTGTCGTCGGCGTTGTTCCCATCGAAGTTGAGTAGCGATTTTGTCGGCTACAGCCGGTTACCCGCGTGTAGCAGCCCGTAGAGACTCAAGAATGAGATCCGTCGTTGGCTCCATGAGCTCACTCACGATCTTGCCGTCGGCCAAGAAGAGCACTCGGTCGGCATACGCGGCGGCGACAGCATCATGGGTGACCATCACGATGGTCTGGCCAAACTCGTCGACCGCTCGGCGCATGAAATCGAGTATCTCCGCGCCGGTTTGGCTGTCGAGATTTCCCGTGGGTTCATCGGCGAAAATCACATCTGGGCGAGAGGCCAATGCGCGAGCCACAGCGACGCGCTGCTGTTGACCGCCAGAGAGTTCAGATGGCTTATGCGACAGCCGGTCGCCGAGGCCCACTGCCTGGATCACTTCATCGAGAAACCCTTGATCGGGTTTGGTGCGTCCGAGGTCGAGGGGAAGCGTGATGTTTTCACGGGCGGTAAGTGTGGGGATGAGGTTGAACGCCTGGAACACGAACCCCACCTGTTTGCGACGAAGGAGAGTCAGTTCCTTGTCAGAGAGATCTGACAGATTGGTGTCGCCGATCATCACGTGACCCGACGACAAGCGGTCGAGGCCCGCGAGGCAATGCATGAGCGTGGACTTGCCAGACCCCGACGGCCCCATAATTGCCGAGAACTGCCCGCGCTGAAACGAGACGGTCACGTCATCGAGCGCTCGAACTTCGGTATCGCCAGACCCATAGATCTTGCTGGCTTGTACCGTGCCGGCCGCAGCGAGAGCGATAGTCATCGGATTTCATCTCCTTGACGAATAGCGAGTCTGGCTCATCCTACGGGTAAGGTCGATCGTGTGATCGATGCAGTAGTGGATCTGTTCCTAGAGGTTGAGGAATTCATCACAGAGTTGTCCCAAAACCCATGGTTCTTGCTGTTCCTGTTTGTGATCGCCTTCCTCGATTCGATAATTCCGATCGTCCCATCCGAATTCACCGTGATCGCCGGTGGTGTTGCATCGGGTTCAGGTCTGCTGATCGATAACCAACCCGTGCTCTCGATCATCTTGGTGATCATTCTGGGCGCCCTTGGTGCCTACGGCGGAGACTCGTTGGCCTACTGGATCGGCAGTCGGTCCGACAAGCTCTTGAAGCGCATGTTCTTTCGAGGTGAGAAGGGGGAGAAACGCCTCTTTGCGACCGGCGAGCAGATCAAAAAGCGCGGCGGATTGTTGTTGATCACCGCCCGTTTCATCCCTGGAGGACGCACGGCGATGACCTTTAGCTGCGGTCTGACCGGCCAGCCTTTCCTCAGCTGGTTCACCCGTTGGGACCTTCTTGCCACCACGCTTTGGGCCTCATATGCCGGACTGCTTGGCTACTTCTTTGGATCAGCGCTCGAGGACCCATCGACGGCTCTTTGGTTGGCCTTCGGCTTCGCGCTGAGTGTCACCGTCACGATCGAAGTCGGCCGGTGGTTGCTCGAGCGTCGACGCGACCGCAAAACGGAACTCGCTCCAAGTTCTGATTTCTGAATACTGGCCAAGGGTCATTCGAACGTTCGACCCCGGTCCTACGCTCGGAGGACGCCAGGATAAGAAGAGTTGATTATGTTGAGAAGATGGATCTGGAGGGACGGCTAAGTGAGTGGATCGCCGGTCACAGTCGCGCCTTCGGTATCGCCCTCGCCTTGCTGTCTGGGGTATGCGGAACCGTTGTTCTGACCTTGCGAGAGCCTTTCGGTAGTGAGCAACCTTCGGACGCTTTGGCCTACGTCCTTCTTTGGGGGATTTCTCTCTGCCTGGTGTTTTTCAGAAGTAATCCACTTCCCGCTCTCGTAGTTTCCGCACTACTCACGCTCGTCTACTGGGTTCGCGACTACCCCGACTACTACCAAGTTGCCTTCGTGTTCGCGTTCTACGCCGCAACTCGTCACGGTGGCGAAGACCGGCGTTCGGTATGGCGCGTTGTGGGCTCAATCCTGCTGGTGATCATGGGAATCGCGACTCTCGGGGTGATCGTCCCGGAGGAGGATCTACCCGCCCTTGCTTTGGTCGGAATCTTCATGTTGCACGCTGGCTTCGCAGCAATCGGCGAAGCCAGGTACCAGCGAAGTCGACACATCGCTGGGCTGGAGCATCGGGCTGAGGTGCTCGAAGCGGACCTTGAGAACAAGGCTGCGCTGGCTGCCGTCGAAGAGAGAACTCGAATCGCCCGAGAAATGCACGATGTGATTGCCCATGGGCTGAGCGCGGTTGTGGTGCAATCCCAAGCTGCACAAAGCGTGGTTGAGTCGGACCCGGAGAAGGCTCGTGATGTGCTTGAGACGATCGAGCAAATCGGGCGAAACTCTTCAGATGAGATGCGCCGAATGCTCGGGGTCTTGCGTGACGACGACGGGGTGGCACGTCAGCCCCAACCGACCTTGAACGATCTCGACGCACTCGCGAGTCAGGTCGCTGTTGCCGGTCTCGAGTTTGAGTTGACGGTGAGCGGCACGAAGCGTCAGCTCTCGCCTGGGCTCGAACTCACCGGCTACCGGTTGGTGCAAGAAGCCCTTACCAATGTTCTGCGTCATGCGGGTCGCCCCGTCGGTGTGAACGCCACCGTCGACTATGGCGATGCGGCCATTTCGATTGTGATCGTCGACGACGGACTGGGTGCTGCCGCGTCGCCTGCAACCCAGGGCGCCGGGCACGGGTTGATGGGGATGCGTGAACGTGTCGAGATCTACAGCGGAACGCTGAACTGTGGCCCGAACCCCGGTGGAGGTTTCCGGGTGGAGGCGACGCTGCCAATCGCTGCGGTCTCAACGGCGCTCGTATGATCGGCGCGTGCATCGTCGACGACCAGGAGCTCATGCGGACAGGGTTCGAGATGATCCTCAACGCCCAGGACGACATTGAGGTCCTGGGATCGGCTGCCGACGGTAGTGCGGGGATAGAACTCGTCCAGTGCAAACGCCCCGATGTTGTACTGATGGATATTCGCATGCCCGAGATGGATGGCATCGAGTCGACCCGAAGGATCATTGCGGACCCATCCGTCGACACCCGGGTTCTGATGTTGACGACCTTCGACCTCGATGAGTACGTCTACGACGCCGTCCGCGCTGGCGCGTCCGGATTCCTCCTAAAGGACAGTCCGGCCGAGGAACTGCTTCGTGCAGTTCGGGTCGTGGCAGCGGGTGAGGCGCTACTCGGTCCGTCGGTCACTCGAACACTCATCGAAGAGTTCGCCCGCTCGGACCCTCAAACCCCGATGGCAGCCAATACCGCGATCGATTCGCTCACAGCTCGCGAGGTCGAAGTGTGGCGTCTCATGGCAAAGGGTTTGTCGAATCAAGAAGTTGCGGACGAGCGCATCCTTGGGGAGACGACGGTCAAGACCCACGTCAGCCGCGTGCTGATGAAACTTGGTCTGCGAGATCGAGTGCAAGCTGTGGTCGCGGCCTATGAGACCGGGCTCATCCAACCGGGCGATCATCCTTAGGATCCAATTCGGGAGAGTGCTCTATCCGCCTTGGGGCGGAGGCAAGATCATCCTCGAGCCCGATGGCGGGTTAGCGCTGCGTCTCTACGTTGAAGGTGGGCTTCCTTCGTCTCAGGGAAAACCCTGAGACGAAAGTCCAGGGTTCAGCCCTGATGACAGCTGCACACGACGAGACGAACATGAATATGTGGGTCGGCGGCGTGTCATCCACTCAACCAAAGGCACAGAGAAGTAATGACCTTGATGGATATCGACGAACAACAGATGGCAGCGAACCAGGCCGAGGTGGCTGCAAAGGCTGAGCAGGCTACGAAGATCTACGGCGAGGGCGACACCCAGGTAGTGGCGCTCGACAATGTCGATGTGCAGTTCGCCGCAGGTGAGTTTGCCGCAATCATGGGGCCGTCGGGCTCAGGGAAGTCGACGCTCATGCATTCGCTCGCTGGCTTGGACCGACTGACCTCGGGGCGGGTGATTATCGGCGACACTGATCTCTCAACGCTGTCGGAGAAACAACTGACCTTGCTGCGCCGCACCCAAGTGGGCTTCATCTTCCAGGCGTTCAACCTGGTGCCGACGCTCACTGCCGAAGAGAATATCACCTTGCCGATGGATCTTGGGAGAGACAAGGCCGACGTGGATTGGATCCGAAGCGTCGTTGAGGCGGTGGGACTGAGCGATCGACTTGGACACAAGCCCAACGAATTGTCGGGGGGCCAGCAACAACGTGTAGCTGTCGCCAGGGCCCTGGCCAGCAGACCCGAGGTAATCTTCGCCGATGAGCCAACCGGAAACCTCGATAGTGCGACTGGGGCTGCGATACTTGAGTTCATGCGCGACGCGGTTCGCCAATACCGCCAGACCATCGTGATGGTCACCCACGATCCGGTAGCGGCTTCCTATGCCGACCGTGTCTTGTTCCTTGCCGACGGACGGATTGTCGACGAGCTTCGGACCCCGACCACCGACACGATCTTGTCCGCGCTGCGGGCATCGACGCACTAGTCGTCGAACCGATTCGAAAGGACAGATCACCATTTTTAAAGTTGCACTGCGGAGTGTCTCCGCCAACAAAATTCGGTTCGCACTTACTGCGTTGGCCATCGTGCTCGGCGTCGGATTCGTCTCCTCGGCGAACATCTTGAGCGACGGGCTCCGAGCGTCGTTCGGAGCGCTGAGCGAAGAGATCAACCAAGGGACGGACCTGTCGATCGATTGGGTCGGCGATGAGTTCCTTTCCAATGACCAGGTAGATCAAGCACTTCAGGTCGATGGCGTCCGCACCGCTATCGGGGTGTATGCCAGTGAGGAATCGACCGTGTTGCCACGCCGAGCCGATGGCTCGGTCGTGCAACCGCAAGGTCCGCCAGTGCTGGCCTTGAGCTGGATCGAAGACGCACAGCTCAACAACACCACCATCGACCAAGGACGTGCCCCGACCGCAGCGGAGGAGTGGGTACTCGATATCGGTTCGGCGGCTAACGAGGGCTTCGTGGTTGGTGAGTCCTATGACTTCGTTGTTCCGACCGGTGACGGTACATACCGAGCTGAACTCGTGGGGACGTTCCGGTTCGGCGAGGACAATCAGACCAATGGTGCGGTGCTGATCGGCCTTGAAACCGAAACAGCACGAGACCTCTTTGGTGCAAGAGAATTCGAAGACATCGTTATCGCCGTTGATGGGAGTCGCCCGATTCCCGATGTGAAGGTCGACGTGCAAGCGGCGGTTGGCGAGGAGTTCATCGTGCAAGACACCGCCGAGCTCAACGCGGAGACTGCAGCAGAATTCAATGCCTTCATCGACATCTTCGCCTGGGTACTCCGCAGTTTTGCCATCGTTGCCCTGTTCGTTTCGATCTTCATCATTGCGAACACCTTCAACATTGTGATGAGCCAACGGGTTCGCGAGCTGGGCCTGTTACGAGCGGTCGGTGCCACACCTGGTCAGGTCCGCACTGCCGTGTTGGCTGAGGCTTTCGTTGTGGGCCTGTTCGCTTCCGTGATCGGATTGTTCGTTGGCCTCGGACTTGCCTTCGCAGTCGACGCGCTGCTCGGTGCTGTCGGGGCGGAGCTTCCAGACTTCGACAAGACCTTGTCGCTCACGACGATCATCATTGGTCTTGGTTTAGGAGTGATCGTTACCTTGCTCTCGGCGTGGCTTCCTGCCCGCAAGGCAGGGCGCATCGCGCCGGTAACGGCAATTTCTGGACACGACGGTTTGGATACAGCGGGTGGCCGGAAGTCGATCATCCTGGGCGCGATTCTAAGCATCGGTGGCGCAGCGCTCACAGGGGTTGCGCTCTTTGGCGGTATCGAAAGTGCCGGACCGCTCTTTGGTCTCCTCGGCGGGGGAGCAGCCTTGCTCTTCGTTGGCATCACCTTGGTAAGCCCACTCGTCGCTGCACCGATCTCGCGAACCTTGGGCGCTCCCGTCGCCAAGATCTACCGCCGCCCCGGAGTGCTCGCCAAAGAGAATGCGGCTCGAAACCCGAAGCGCACGGCAACGACTGCGGGAGCGTTGATGATCGGCCTGTCGTTGGTATCGATGGCCTTCGTTGTCGGCGAGACGCTCAAGAATGATCTCGGTGAGCTGCTCGCGACGACGGTCCAGGCCGATTTCGCCGCCGTGCCAAATGGTCTTGCGCTCGTCCCACCAGCAATGGTCGACGCCATCGAAGCCTCACCGCACCTCGACGGTGTGACGCCAGTGAAGTACTGGAACACGACCTTCGACGGCGAGGATCCAACCGCTGGCGACTTCGAAGTTGCGACGTTGCCGGTCGAGCTGATCGACCGTTCGTTTGACCTCGGCCTCCTCGAAGGCAACTACGCCGACATCACCGACGATTCGATGGCACTGCGCGAATCGGTGGCGATTGATCTGGGGTTGGGGATTGGCGATACCTCGATGGTCACCCTCGGCGATGACTCGGTGGTGCCACTCGAAGTCGTTGCAATCTTTGAGGACGGCAGCATCTTCTCGGGTGCCATTGTCACCGATGCTCGGTGGAACACGATTGGGGACCAGGACACCTTCGACTGGGTCGCCGCCTCGATCGCCGAGGGTTCGACTCTCGATGAAGCGACCGCATCGATCGGGGCCATCGGTGATGACTTCCCACAGATCTTGACGCAGAGTTCGATCGAGTTTCGCGAGACCATAAGCAGTCAGGTCGACCAGCTCTTGTTTACCCTCAGCGGCTTTCTCGGGTTGGCGGTCTTCATCGCCTTCATCGGCATCGTGAACACGATGGCACTGTCGATCTTCGAACGTACGAGGGAACTGGGATTGCTGCGAGCTGTGGGTATGACCCGAGGCCAGATGCACCGGATGGTTCGGTGGGAAGCCGCGATCATCTCGGGAGTTGGAGCCTTGCTCGGTGCGGCTGTCGGGATCGCATTTGGCGCCCTCGCCGTCGTCGCCGCTCCCGAAGAGTTTCTTGACAACCTGGCGATTCCGTGGCTGTCGCTAGGCATCTTGGTCACGGTGGCATCACTCGCCGGACTGATCGCCGGCTTCCTGCCCGCTCGTCGGGCTGGGAAGCTCAACGTACTCGATGCCATAGCGAGCTAATTCCAGAGATCTACGTCAGCGGTGCGACCACAGCGTTGAGTGCACCGATGAGATCGGCTGGTTGAAGCCCGATGTCGAATCCTCGTTGTCCACCGCTGACATAGATGCGTTCACAGATCTCGGCTGTCTCATCGATGAACGTCGGGAGCTGCTTGCGTTGTCCGAACGGACTGATACCGCCAGCCACATATCCCGAGGATCGTTCAGCATCGGCGACGTCGGCCATCGTTGCACGCTTGGCGCCTGCAGCTTTGGCGAGCGCCTTGAGGCTAAGACGTTGGCTGACGGGCACGATCGCCACAACGAGCGGCCCGCCGTCATCGCCGAGTCGCGACATCAAGGTCTTGAAGACCACATTGGGATCGAGGCCCAAAAGTTCGGCTGCCTCCAGCCCGAACGATGCGGCATCGGGGTCGTGCACATAGGGGTGGGTTGAGTACGCGATGTCGAGGCTGTCCAGAAAGACGGTCGCAGGGGTCGACATATGGCGAAGTTAGACGGCGGAGCTAGCTATCGAGAATTTGGCGCACGACCTCATCGATGGCCCCGAGCGCCGGGGAGATTGTCGGCACGCTGTTGCGGTCTTCGGTTTCAACTTGTGTGGGCCGGCTGTTCACAATGATCGAGAAGATGGCGTCTCGCCCGCTCGACATTTCGGCCCAGCCTGTCAGCGCACGCGAGGTGCGGATGGTCCCGGTCTTTGCTTGTACTCGCCCGACGTGCAGCCCCCCAAAGCGGTTGCTTAACGTTCCCGACACACCGCCTACTGGTAGCTGCGAGCGGAGTAGATCGCCCTCGGGGGTGCCGTGAATCGTGGCCAAGGTCTCCACGAAGGACCCGGCGGATTTGTAGTTGTCGCGGCTCAGCCCCGAACCGTCATCGATCATTCCATCAACGGGTGCGCAAAGGTCTGCGAGAACGGAATCGATCACGAACGCTCCGGACTCAAAGTTTCCAGTGCCTAAACCCTCGCGACCGAGTTCCATCAGCAAGAGATCGGCATGTTGGTTATTGCTGGTGAGCAACATGGTTTCCACGAGTGTGGTCACCGGTGCCGATTCAACCGTCGCGAGTACCTCGCCTGGAGGCGGTGCATCTCTGCCCTCGGCCACCCGGATTGCACCGATCCGGACATCTTCGGGAAGAAGCTCTACGAGCCGCGATGCGTTTGTTCGATCCGGATCGTCGACGATCGCTTCGCCATCGGTCCAACGATTGTTCTCGACCATGAATCCCGACAGTGAACCGACGATTCGCGGTACGTGCCATTCTCGCCAGCCGTCGGCTTGCTTGGCCTGTGGGTACTCCGAGACGTCAATGATCAGTCGATCGATGGAAGGACCTGCGGTCTCCAGTGCCGTGTTGACTGCCTCGGTGAGGCGGCTGAAGCTGAGGGTCGGGTCAGCGGCGGCGCGCACGACGAGGTCGCCATCGACAAGTTCGATCTCGGTGGTCAGCGGTTCGTCGAGGTCGAGTGTTTCATTCGCTGCGATCGCGACGAGCAATTTCTGATTCGATGCCGGTTGGAGTTCGAGGTCGCGGTTGTGTGTGATGACTTCGCCCCAACCATCGACCCATACCGACAGCGTCACATCGTGTCCGGCGAAACCGGGGTGATTGAGCGCGGTCCGGATCCTTGTGGCGAGGGCGTCTTTGCCGGACGAGTCGATCGTTGGCTCGGGAGAGCGGTTGGCGCAGTCCGGATTGTGGGGCCGGGTGGTCGTGGTCGGCCCGATTGCTCTCGATGCAAGTGCGATCGTTGTCGTCGATGCTGGCGTCGTCTGCTCGGTAACGCCGGAAACCACATCGGGCTGTGGTTCTGTGGCTCGCTCATCTGCCGCCGCACATCCAGCCGATATCAGCGCTGTCAAAACGGCGAGGAGCATCCAGCTCGGTTTCCTCACTCGCATAGTCTCCCTCATCGGGTAGGACGAGGCGTCGCACTGTTGCCGATCGTCAGGCCAACAAGGAGCGTACCATCACGAAAAGTGGTGACTGCAGTCGAGAAAGCACGTAGCGCGGTCTCGGTGCGTGTGGGTCGGCAGATGTTGTCCGCCCAGGGGTGCGGTTCTCAGGTGACGAGGATCTCGCGCACGAGCGCATCGATCGCGCCAACCGATGCGGAGGTGGCGCCATCTTCACCGTTCACGATGACCGAGAAGATCGCGTCGCGCCCGTTGGCCATCGATGCCCAACCGGTCAGCGACCGTCCATTGAGAATCGTCCCGGTCTTTGCTTGCACCCGCCCTGCGTTCGCCCCGCCGAAGCGTCCTGCCAACGTTCCCGACACGCCACCAACGGGAAGCTGTGAACGAAGGAGCTCGCCTTCGGGCGTGCCATGGAGCGCAGCGAGGCTCTCAACGAACGAACCAGCCGATCGCATGTTTCCTCGGCTGAGGCCAGAACCGTCGTCGATCGAACCATGGAGCGATCCGCACGAGTCGAACAGCACCTCTTCGACGGCCTTAGCTCCTTCTTTGAGGGTCCCGGTTCCCGATGCTTGTCGACCGAGTTCCATCAGAAGTAGATCGGCGTGTTGGTTGTCGCTTGCGAGCAACATGGTTCGCACGAGTGATCCAATCGGCGCCGATTCGACCGTCGCGAGTGTTTCGCCGCCAGCGGGTGCCTCGCCAACGGAGGCAACCTCGATTGCGCCCACCCGCACGCCGCGTGCCTCCAGGAACGACACGATTCGCTCGGCGTTTACCTGATCGGGGTCTGCGAGTAGTGCCTCGCCTTGTGTCCAACGGTTGTTCTCGAGCATGAGTCCTGAGAGCGGGCCGACGAACTGCGGGGAGTGCCAGTCGAGCCATCCAGGGGGCTCGGTCGCTTGCGGGAACGCCGAGACGTCGATAACCAGACGGCCAATATTGGGGCCTGTTGTTGCGAGGGCAGTATCGAGTCCCGCCATAAGACGGGCGAAGGTGAGTGTCGGGTCGGCTGCCGCTCGGATGACCAAGTCGTTGCCGATTCGGTCGATCTTGGTCGAGAGGGTTGCTTCCAAGTCGAGGTTGGCGTTTGCGCCAATTGCCACAAGAAGCTTCTGATTTGATGCGGGGAAGAGGCGCATGTCCGGGTTGTGTGTGGCGACTTCACCCCAGCCATCGACCCATACCGAGACGCTGACGTTGTGACCCTGGAACCCCGGGTGGGAAACCGCAGTCTGGATGCGGTTCGCAAGATCTTGAGCAGAGGCACCTTGCTCGACGACATCGGAGGCCGAACACGCAGGGTTGACCGGGATCGTCGTGGTAGTTGTCGTACTCGGAATCGACGGGGGCACCGTGGTAGTGGTCGTCGTAGTTGTTGTCGTGGCAACGGTCGGTGCTGCAGAGAGAACCTCGACGTCAACAATCGGCGCCCGTGCGGTGGGGGTTGTTACAGTCGCACACCCCGCAGCGACGAGAGCCGCTACCAGCACGAGCGGCGAGAGAAATTTCCTCACCCCAATAGTGTTGCGCACCAAACCCACGATGTATCAGCGCCCCCGGCAAGAATCGAACTTGCGCTCACGGTTTAGGAAACCGATGCTCTATCCACTGAGCTACGGGGGCGGGCCGGTTGGCGGCCGTTCGGACATTCACGGTAGCGCTCGGCGCGCGGTCTAGTCGCCGACAAGGCGATAGTCTCGAGGTGTGACCGGCGTAACCATCGAAGAACAGTCCGCGGTCACAAACGATGGGGCCTTTGGAAGTTCTCGCCATGGCCATGAGTTGTGTCCAGCCACCCTCCACCAGCACCAGCCCCAAGCCCACAGAGAGACCTAGATGAACCTGATGTCTCGGCTTCGTGACTTTGAGTTACGAACCCGCCCCGTTGACCCTCAGACCAAGGCCGCTCTCGAGCGACGGTGGAATGAGCTGCCGAAATCCCAGCAAATCCCAAGTCAGGTACTCGGCCGTCGCACCACTGGTTGCGAGGGAACTCACGGAGTCTTCCCGAAGTGCGACTTCGCCTGTAAGCCGTGTTATCACTCGAGCGATGCGAACAAGGTGCGCGTCGACGGGCCGCACACCCTCGAAGAGGTCAGCCGCCAGATGGAGTTCATGTCGTCGACGAACGCCACCTCCACCTATGCCCAGCTCATCGGAGGCGAGGTCAGCCTTCTCGACGCACAGGACCACGCAAAGGCGCTGGAGATCATGTGGTCGCATGGCCGCAAACCAATGAGCTTCACCCATGGCGATTTCGACTACGACTACTTGCGGGAAATCGCTGTCGACGAGAACGGCAAACCGCGCTTTCGCGAGATCTCCTTTGCGTGCCATGTCGACACCACGATGGTCGGACGGAAGGGATATGAGAAACCCGAGTCCGAAGCACAACTCAACGAAGTGCGAGCCAACTTTTGTGCAATGTTTGACCGTCTCGAACGTGATTATGGGGTCAAGGCGTTCTTGGCCCACAACATGACCGTCACGCCAGGCAATGTCGACCAGATCGGTGACGTTGTCAGCACATGTCGAGAGCAAGGTTGGCGACTGTTCTCGTTTCAGCCCGCGGCCTACATCGGCAACGAGAATCGGTGGCGAGAGGGTTACCGCGAGCTGACTTCCGACATCGTGTGGTCCGAAGTCGAACGCGGCGTAGGTGCAACCCTGCCGTACAAGGCAATCCATGTCGGCGACACTCGCTGCACCCGCTCGACATGGGGTGCCTGGGTGGGCGAAAACTTCGTGCCGATCGTCGACGACGAAGACCCCGACGACCGGGCGTTCGCGGCGACGGCCATCGAGGCGTTCCCTGGGAACATGATCACGAACGACAAGCTGACAGCATCGGTGCGAATCGCGCGCTCCATTGCCGCCACACCTCGGGTCATACCCGAAGGAGCTCGTTGGGCCAAACGCTTTATCGACCGAAGCGGGGGAGTTTCCTCTAAATGGCGAGACGTTCGACCGATGACATTTGTGATGCACCAATTCATCGACGCTGCAGATTCCGCCGCCGCATGGCAACACATCGAGCTCGGCACCCGCGCCGAGGACGAACGGATTCTCGCAGCTCAGGAACGCCTTGAGGCATGCGCGTACATCATGGGCCATCCCGAACGCGGCAAGTCGGTTCCCGCCTGCGTGCAACATGCCGTCTTAGACACCGCCGAAAACCGCGAGCTCGTCCAGTTGCTTCCACTTCCCAAGAAACGGTCCGCGTAAGCTCGTGGGGGAGGGGGTCGTAGCTGATATAGCGGGTCGACGACTCGCGCTATTGCGGCTCGGCTTGCTCTTCGTCTTCCTCATCGTCTGCGGCGTCGCCTTGGTTTTTGTTGGCGCGGACAATCTCTCCGACGCGCTCGAAGCGGTATCGGAGAGCCCCTGGGGCGTCGTTGGCTTCATCGGGGTCTACATCGCCCTCGTCGTCGCCTTCGCCCCCGGCTCGTTCGCCACAATTACTTCGGCCGCCATCTTCGGGTTTGGAACCGGTCTCTTGATTGCCATGACCGGGGCAACGATCGGGGCGTCGCTCGCGTTTCTGATCTCCCGCCATGTGGGGCGTAAGGGGGTCGAAATGCTGCTCGGCGATCGGCTCCAGAACGTCGACAAGTTCATCAGCGAGCGAGAGTTTGTTTCAATCCTGGTGCTGCGTCTCCTGCCGGTCGTTCCGTTCAACGGGCTCAACTACGCGTCGGGCCTCACCAGTGTCCGCTTCTCTCGGTATCTTCCGGCGACCATTCTCGGCATGCTGCCGGGAGCGACACTGACGAGCTGGACCGTTTCACAGGCCGGTGACATGACGAGCTCGTCGTTTCTCATTGGAATCGGGGTCACCGCAGTGGCGGTTGTCGGCAGCGGCATTTTGGCTCGCCGATACGTGTCAGGCCGCTCGGTCGACGCCAGCGCCTAGTACCACTATCACTGCGCGACGTTGCTCAGGCCGCTCGGTCGACGCCAGCTCGCAGCGCTGAAGCGAACAACACAAACGGCGGCAACAAGAAGATGAGGTCGAGCACCGCCGCGATCTGAGGGTCACTGCGCACGAACGGCACGAGGACGAGCGGCAACATCGGGATTCCACCGCCAACGCCCAAACTCGACCCGTACTGCGACCACGAGATGGTGAATCCCAAGACGAGAGCTACGCCGACACGGCCGGCGAGGATCCGCGTTGTGACGCACCACCACACCTCAAAGCGAGAAGATCCGAGTACGCGCGCCGCTTCTTCGCGCCTGCGTAGTGCACCGGTAAACCCGGGTAACAACACCAAGATCATGTACGGCACGACGCTGATGAGGTGCGACAACCCAATCCCGATCAGGCCATCGGCTATTCCAATCCGGAGGAACCAGACCCGAAGTCCCTCACCGACGACCAGTGGCGGAAGCAGAACCGGAGCGAGGACCGTGGCCGTAAGGAGGGCCGGAGTGCCAGGAGCGCACAAGGACCGCGCAGCCGGCCACGCCAACAACAGCCCTACCAACATCGTGCCGATACCTACGGCCACCGAGTTGGTGAATGCCTCGACGATCAGGGCATCGTTGCGCACGGCCTCGAGTGCACGAGTGCCGAAGCGTTGGGGGATGAGCGCAGGGCTCCTCCATTCGTCGGCGACGGCGCGTATGGGAAGGATCAGAAACGGAGCCGAGAACAAAAACACGGCGATCCATAGCGGCACGAATTTGAGGCGTTGAGCGATCATGGTGTCTTTTTCCGCCCACGGCCGAACCACTTCACGCCAACTGCGACGGCCATAGTGATCGTCAGGACGATCAGTGAAGCGGTAACCAGTGCAACCGCGGCATCAGCTCTGGCGATTGGCCCCCGAATCCGTACGCGGGTGATCGACCAGTTCGACAACGCTTCGGGGTCGAGCGGGCCGATGATGGCGGGAACCTCGGTCGACCCCACGACAAAGGCAGCGACGAGCAGACTGCCAAGCACGAGGGGTTGCGAGATTGTCGGGATGGTAACCGTTCTCCATCGCCGCAAACGCCGAGCGCCAAGACTCTTCGCCGCCGCCTCTCGACGGGCCAAGTCATCGGTAAGCGACGCATGGGTAATCAGAATGAGAAAGGGGACTTCCTTCAAGACATACACAAGGATCAGGCCGAGCCCGAAGCCATCTCGGACAACGGGCAGCTCGAGTCCAACACGATCGAATAGGCCGCCGGGGCCGAGCCAGACCACGAGCACCGATGCTGCCACGAGATGGGGAACGGGAACCACTGTGGAGATGGCCGTGCGGGTTATCGCGCCGCGTCGGTGACGCAATAGGAAGGCTAGGGGGATCGCAATGACGACGCTGATCACCGTTGCCAGAGCGGCACTTCGGATCGTAAACAGGATCGAGCGTCGAAATGATGCGTCGGCAAAGACCTCAGACCACGCGTCTGCTGAGTACGATCCACCAAGAATCGCCCCCGGTCGTAGCGAGGATGAAATCACCCCGGCGAGCGCCCCGATGGTGAGGAGTCCAAGCACCGCGATTGCAGGCACAGCACCCCGCACAGAGGACCACTGATGCTCGACTCTTCTATCCGCTCCCAGCTCGTCCCCCGGCTCGACCGGCTCGGTCACCGGCTCGCCGACCGTGGAGTGAAAGCCGGTCATGTAACCGCGCTCGGGTTCATTATCGGCGTTGGGGCCTGTGTGGCTATCGGCGCCGGGCGGTGGCGGATTGGCCTCGTGCTCTGGTTGCTAAATCGCATCGCAGATGGCTTCGATGGTTCGGTCGCACGCGCCGCGGGACCCACCGAACTCGGCGGCTTCCAAGACATCGTGGCGGACTTTGCCATCTACGGAGGTCTCCTCGTTGGTTTCGGATTCGCAGGTGAAGAATTGCGGTTGCCGGCCTTGGTGTGCTTCCTGGCCTACTACCTCAATGGGACGGCGTTCTTGGCATGGTCCAGTCTTGCCGAACGGTTGAAGCTAGGTGAAGGCGGCGATGGTCGCAGTCTTGATTTCTCGAATGCCGGGCTCACCGAAGGTTCGGAGACCATCGCTGTCATGACGATTGTGCTCCTATGGCGCTCCCAGGCCGACATCATCTTGTGGATCTGGGCAGCCGCCGTAACTATCACCGTGCTACAACGAGTGGCTTTTGCTAGCCGCCATCTCCGGGATTATCAACTCGGTCAAGGAGCTGAAGGATCGGCATCGTAACCTTGCGGACCTTCGGCGAGAAGAACTGGTCGCGCAGTACTTCGTTTGCTGCCTTGGCAGAACTCTCCGCGTGCGTTGGGTACGGGCGGATCATCTGACCGACATCTCGGAGCTTCGCCTTTGATGTCACCCGAAGCGTGAGCTCGTTGATGGTTTCGCCAGCCGTTTCACCGACGACGGTTGCACCGACGAGCGTGCCACCGTTGGTGAATAGCTCGGTGAAGCCAACGGGATCGCCAGATGTAATCGCCCGATCAACCTCATGGTGATCGATGTGATGCACGACGAAATCGTCGTCGCCCTCTTCGGCCTCAATTTGGCCAATGCTCGCGACCTCAGGGTCGGAAAAGATGGCGTACGGAATCTGATCGTGGTTTACCTTGCGGCGAAGCTTGAACAATGCGTTACCAACAATGGTTGAACCGTGAGCACCCGCGGTGTGGGTGAATGGCTTCTTCCCAACGACGTCACCGCCCGCGTAGATGTGCGAGTTCGAGCTCTGGAGGAGGTCGTTCACGATGACGTGTCCGCGCTTGTCGAGCTCAACGCCCGCTGCTTCGAGTCCGAGGTCCTTTGTGTTGGGCGTCCGGCCGGTAGCGGCAAGGATCTGGTCGACGATCACTTCGTCGGCGTCGTCGCCCTCGCCCGCAACAAGTGTGAAGCTGCCGTCGGCGTTGGTTCGTACTTCGGCTACTCCCGTGCCGTCTCGTACGTCGATGCCTTCGGCGCGGAAGCGCTCAGCGATGAGGTCGCCGACGTTGTCGCCAAGAAATGGCAGCACGCGCGGCTCATATTCGAACAGGGTTACCTTCGAGCCCAACCGGCTAAAGGCCTGGCCGAGTTCGCAGCCAATGGCTCCGCCGCCGATGACGGCGAGGCGCTTGGGTGCCTCGGTCAAGCTCCAGACATCATCGGAGGTCAGTGGGTTGGCCTCGCGTAGCCCGGGAATTGGCGGGACGCTTGGCTTGGCTCCAACAGCGATCATCGCCTTGCGGAAGTGCAGCGTTTCGCCGCCCGCTTCGATCGTATTTGGGCCCGTGAATTTGCCGTAGGCCGGGATCACCCGAACGCCGCTCTCTTCGAGGCGCTCGACAGAGTCGTGTGGTGCGATGTGGGCTTGAGCAGCCTTGACGCCATCCATGACGGCCACGAAGTCAATCTCGGGTTCGACGGCCTTAATGCCGTGCTTGTCGGCTGTTCGCATGGTGTGCGCGGCCTTCGCTGCGGTCAACAACCGCTTGCTCGGCACACAGCCGTGCCACAAACAGTCGCCGCCGGGATGGTTTGGCTCAACCATGACTACTTCGGCGCCGAGCCCTCCGGCGCCGTGCGATGCAACGAGGCCAGCGGAGCCGCCTCCGATGACGACGAGGTCGATCCGCTCTTGGCTCATTGTGTGATCTCAGTTCTCCACCGCTCGTCCAACACGCTCACTTGATCTGCGTTGAGCTCTTCAAGTGGGGTGCCGAAGTCGGTGAGTTGGAATGGTGATGGTTCGAGTTCGCCCTCGATGTCGACAACCGCAGGCACGCCGACCTGAATCAGTTTCTGTGCTTGAAGCGCAGGATCGAGGGTGACGTTTGCGGCCACGATTGCTCCCGCAGCAGAACCTGCGTTGGCGGGAAGCGCCAAGAAGCTCACGTTTTGGAGAGTCCCGGTTTCGAAGACGAATGGTGCGGTGGTGTCGGGGAAGATGCCCTGGTCAACGTTCACCTGAACGAAGTTGGGGTTGTAGCTCATGGCCAAGTCGACTTCGCCATTGCCGAAGAGTTGGTTGAGTTCGGCTTCGTCGACAGGGAAGCTCGTGCCGTTCTGCCAAAGGTTGTCGGTCATGGAGTTGAGAAGTTCGAACGCCGCATCCTCGCCGAGCGCCTGAACCGCTTGGCGAACAAATGCTGATCCGGTGAAGTCTGGGGGAGCGGGGTAGGTAAAGCGGCCGGGGTTCTCGGCGACCCACGCAGCGAGTTCTTCGAAGGACTGTGGTGGGTTATCGACAACGCTGCTGTCAAAGGCGAACGTGAAGGCGGCGCGGCTCCACGGAACTTCTTGACCGTCGGTGGCGACGCCAAAGTCTGTGAACAATGTTGGGTCGTCGTCGTTGAGAAGCGCTTCGTTTGGAAGAAGCGATACCCAGTCTTCACGCCACAGGCCAGCTTCTTTGCCCTGCGAGAAGTTCGCACCGTTGACCCAGATCAAGTCGACGGCTCCGTCGTCGACGCCCGCCTCGATCTCCGAGACGATGCGGTTGATGCCATCGGCGGTTGCCTCGATCGGTACCTGCTCGAGTGTCACGCCCTGTTCGGCGACCGCTGGAGCGAGGGTGTTGTTGATGTAGTCGTTGAGGACGGAGTCACCGCCCCACATCCACAATTGGACCGTCTGGCCCTCGGCGGCTGCCAATACCGCTTCGAAGTCGGCGAACTCGCCGGCAGCGGCGTCGTCGCCTTGCGAGGCAACACCGGTAGCTCCGTCGCTACCGCAGGCCGCTGCGACGAGCGACACGACGAGCAAAAGCGCAATCAACGGCGTTCGGCGTCGAGCTTCTGAGGACGTTTTTAAACTGCTTCTTGCAATGTTCACCCGAAGACTCTGCCAGATCGCAGAGAAAATCCCAAAATGTGCACCCCTATGATTGACGATTGTTCACAAGCGTCGAAGCTACGAAGATGAGCGGGGCGCCGGCTTCGTGGAACTCGGCCGCCGTCAGAGAGTTGGAATCTCCAGAGCTGCGTGGATCTCATCGACCTGTGACGTCTTGAGGCCCAAGCCATCGGCGAGGTTCTGCAGATAGGTAGTCTCCGCGACCGAGTCAATTTCGATAGGCAGAATCGAGGCGGTGTAAACCTCGGCTTCCATGCCCTCGGGTACGGACTCGATGAACGCGTCAAGGTCCAGTGGAGCGTCAAATTCTGCGCGGAGGAAGGCTTCGTCGTCGGCGTCGAGATCACCGGCTCGGCGGATGATGTTGTCGATCTCGTCTTGGTCGACCTCGCCGTCGGCCTTAGCAGCGTTCGTCATCGCTCGGATCAGGACCACCGCAGCGTCATCTGGAATCTCCACAGGTTCGTCGTCATCGCCGCCACCCAACAAGCCACCGAGACCGCCGACGGCGTTTCCGATGCCGCCGCTTACGCCACGACTACCGACCATGGAGCCGAGAAGGCTGCCGACCATGCGGCCGGTGGAGCCACCGAGCATGCCCCCGACCGCTCGACCACCAAACGCCCCGATCAGGGACCCAATCATTCGACCTGCTGCCATTGTTCCTCCAGAGGAAATCCCGCCAGGGATATCGCCACCCTAGTCGGCCAAGGGGGCACGCCAGGGCGCTTGCACTCTTGGCTCTCGAGCCAACGAGAATGAGTCGGGTGAGAGCGTGAGGTTGGGTGAGTAGGCGGGGTCATCGCCAAGTACGTGTTCCCACTTCGACAAAGCAAGGTCGACCTCGCGATTGAAGCGAGCAACTTTGACAGGGTCGTCCTCGGCGCCACGACTGACGCTTTCATGGTGATAGAGGGTGGCGTGCGCACACCACAGCACCCGTCGCTTTAGCTCATGGCGGACTCGCAAGCAGTAGTCGATGTCGTTAAAGGCAACCGCGAGGTCTTCGTCCATTCCGCCGAGGGTCATCCAGTCGTTTCGCCATGTCAGAAGGCATGCGCCGGTTACGGCGCCGACCTCGTGGGTGAGCACGAGTCGGTTGAAATAGCCCGTAGCGTCTCCTGGCTCGTGGAGATGACCGTGCCCGGCCAGTCCACCCAACCCGAGGACGACACCCGCGTGCTGGATCGTGTCGTTTGGGTACAGCAGCTTGGCGCCGACGATGCCGATCCCTGGCTGTTGCACCCATCGGACCATGTCGGAGAGCCAATTCGGCTCGATCACTTCGGTGTCGTTGTTAAGGAGAAGGAGCAAGTCGCCTTGTGCGTGCTGGGCACCGACGTTGTTGATCTCGGAAAAGTTGAATTCACCGGGAGCGGGGATCACCCGTCGATCCCGTCCGTTGTCGAATTGCTCGAACCAGTCGAGAGTTTCTGGGTCCGTGGAATCGTTGTCGATGATGAGGATCTCGAACGCCGGGTAACTCGTGCGAGCGAGGCTCTCTACGCACTGCATAACAAGGTCGATGCGGTCGCGGGTCGGAATGAGGATTGAGACCAGAGGAAAATCGTCGAGTGGAGGTGTGCACCGATAGGCCGTGGGGGCGGTGGCTCGCTCGATTCTCCAGTCGGCCCCGAGCCGATCGCGCAACGCTTGCAGCGATGCGTCCTCGGTGTAGGACTTCTCGCCGGGCGCGAGGGCTGTCGAACCCTCGGTGGCTCGCCAGTGGTATGCCACGAACGGAACGTGAACAATACGGTCCGAGGCAACCTCAGCCGTCAGGCGCAGCAGCAGGTCGTGGTCTTGGGCGCCTTCAAAGCCTTCGCGTAGTCCCCCGAACCTTCGCAGCAGAGACCGGCGTACGACGGTGAGATGCGACAAGTAGTTCTGGCCCAGCAAAAGCTCGGGGTTCCAGTCGGGTTTGAGATGCGGGTCGTAGTGGCGTCCGGACCGGTCGACCTTGTCCTCATCGGTGTAGATGATGTCTGCATGCGCGGCTTCGAGCGCAATGAGGGCTAGCGCGAAAGGCGCGAGGAGGTCGTCGTGGTCCATGAACGCCACGAATTCTCCGGTAGCGAATTCGATCGCGTCGTTGGTTGCGACGCTGATGTGGCCATTGGTTGTACGGTGCCGCACGAGTATGCGCGGGTCATCGGCTGCGGCACGATCGAGAACCTCGGCTACCGCAGGATTCGTGGATGCATCGTTGACAGCCACGAGCTGCCATCGGGCATAGGTTTGCGAACGGACCGAATCGAGGGCCTCAGCAAGGAGGTCTGGGTCGGGGTTGTACACCGGCATGACGACAGTGATGCTTGGGCCACCGCCGGGAAGGGCCTCGCACAATGTCTGCAGATGTTCGCGATCTTGATCGGAGAGCGTGCTGTGGCGAAGACGCCAAGACGGGTAGTCGACGTTGATGCCGGCGCGGCGATGTTGAAGATGTTCGTACAGCGTGGCGATCTCGGCGATGACATCTCGGGAACCTCCCAGCTGTCGCGCGTTGCGCAATCGCTTGACAAGCGAGGTCCGGTCCGTCGAACCGGAGATGCTCGACAGGGTGAGGTCGCTCGACATCGCCGCCGCTGCGGCAGGGTTGCCAAGCGGGCGAAACGTGATCGACTTGGCCTTGACGGATCGGACCCAAGGGCT
Source organism: uncultured Acidimicrobiales bacterium (assembly GCA_964441145.1). Classification (GTDB taxonomy): domain Bacteria; phylum Actinomycetota; class Acidimicrobiia; order Acidimicrobiales; family SHLQ01; genus SHLQ01. The sequence continues at coordinate 7,616 of CAYTUB010000024.1, read as the reverse complement.
GACCTCGACGGTGATCGTCGCTGTGCCTTCCGGGATATGAACCACTCGGCCGCGCACTCTGCGGACGACTGGAACTGGACGCGTTGCTAGCGGAACGCTCCCGTTGGCTGGGAGGAATCGCAACGTAACCGGCGACGCGACCTGAGCATTCTCGGCAAGTTCGTCCTCGATCTCGATATCGATGGTGACCATGGCCCAGCCCGAGGACGGCTGATCCACAGCCGACCCGAGACCAACCGCGGGATGTGCTCCGGTGGGGTGGTGAGCGATCGAAGAGCCTCCCTCGAGGGGAGCTAAATCGCGGAGGGGGACGAGCTCATAACGCACGTGCGAAAGGCTAGGCGCGTCTTGCCCGCGACCGTAAAGTGCGCGGATTCAATGATTTGGGGCAACCCACCAATCTTGGTGTGTACGGGGCCAAGACGTCGTGTTGGCAGTCTCAGAGGCTGCGCCACACTAGTTTGGTTTCGTGGACCAGCCTGTAGCCAATGTGATGATCGTCGACGACCAAGTGTCGTACGCCGAAGCGATCGGTCTCGCGCTTTCGTTGACTCCCGATCTTGAGTCGGTCGGCCGCGCCCACGATATGGACTCGGCCCTTGAGTTATGTCAGCGAACGAAACCCGACATTGTGCTCACCGACTACCGACTTCCTGGCGGGGAGACGGGCGGCATCCTCGCCCGCAACCTTCGAGAAGCCGGCTACAAGAATCCGATCATTATTTTGACCGGCTTTCTCGCTCCCCAGGTTCGCAGGGAAGCTGCAGAACTTGTCGACGTCGATGCGATCTCCAAAGACGAATCGATCACATCGATCATTCAACTGATCCGGTCACGTGTCTTTGGAGCCGAACTTGAGGTTGATCCGACCGCTGAATCTCCCAAGGTCATGTTGTCTCCAGGAGAGCTTGAAGTGCTCGAATTACTGAACACTGGCAAGACCCCTTCGGAGATTGCCGCCGAATTGTTCTTGTCTCTGCATACGGTTCGTGATCGAATAAAGACCATGCATCGAAAATTGGGCGTGGCATCTCAGGTGGAGGCGATCGCAACGGCGACTCGTCTGGGTCTGCTCGTACCCCCGACGTGACCGCTCTGCCGGAGAGGCCCGAGGGAAAACTCGACGAGCTGCGCGGCATCCTCTGGGGGTCTCATCAAAACGAGCTCGCGCGCCTTCAAGGTGAGGTAGAGAACCTCCATGAGCGCATTGCGTTCCTTGAATCGAAGTTGGTGGAACGAACCGACCGCGCGGGGGCGATAGGTGAGGTCCTTCCCGCTGCCTTCGATCAGGTCGGGCCCAGTAACGAAGCACTCTCGGTTGCCATGAAGGCGTCCTCGGTTCGCGCTATTCATCATTCCGCCCGCGATGAGAGCGACGAACTCGCAATCGCTCTGTATCCAGTGCTGGGACCCGCAGTTCGCAAGATGATCGCAAACCTATTGTCTTTCGGCCCGCCAGACGGTGGGACCTTTGCGGTCGAACAGGTGTTACTCATCGAGCGCGAGTCTGGTTTGCTGCTCGCTGCTACGGCGATCGATGGTCGAACAGAAGAGGCCGACATCGTGTCGGGCATGCTCGACGCGATTCGGTTGTTTGTCCAAGACGCGTTTCATGCCCCCGAACACGATGGCTTGCAGGACCTGCGCGTAGGAAACATCTCGGTGCTCGTCGAGTGGGGCCCCCGAGCGGTTTTGGCATCGGTGGTTCGCGGCGTGCCCGATGAGGAGTATCGCCTTCGCGCCGCAGAGCTGCTCGAGACGCTCCATCGCAATTTCGAAGGGGAGCTATCTGGGAATTCGGGAATCGCTGAATCTCTCGACGGTGCTGTGCCAATGCTCCATGATCTACGCACATCACAAGAGCCGGCTCGTGAAAAGGAAGCGGTAGTCGGCGTTCTGATCGCGGTGGCGGTTATTGTCGCCATTGTTGTGATCCTTCTCGTTCTTCTATGACCGACTCCGCTAAACGTCTACTTCGAGCAAAAGTTGTCCTGCTAGGGGCACCTGGTGTGGGAAAGACGAGCCTCATTCAACGTTTCGTTCACAGTCTCTTCAGCGAGACGTACCAATCGACCATTGGAGTGAAAGTTGATCGCAAGTCTGTCGAGCTGTCTCATGCCACAGTCGCAATGCTCATCTGGGACTTGCACGGGGAAACCGAAGGTCTTGAAATCCCTTCGAACTACATGCGCGGTGCATCCGCCGGGATTTGTGTCTCCGACGCCGGCCGACCCGAGACTGCGAACAAGGCGGGGGAACTCTGCAAGCGCTTCCTAGAGCTTTCTCCCGGTGGCATGGTGTTTCCGGTAGTGAACAAGAGCGACCTCGACGTCGACTGGACGAGGATCGATTCGGTCGCTGAGCACGCTGGCCTCGCGAACCCGGCGCGAATGTCGGCCAAGGAAGACGACGGGGTGGACGAACTCTTTGCCCAGATTGCCAACGATCTTGTCGGTGCGCAGAAATCGTCTTAGTGCTGCGTCTCGGGCGTCGGGAAGAAGAGGCTGAAGCAGGATCCGCCGGCTTCGGACTTCTGGTAGGAGATTTCGCCGCCGAAAGCTTCGAGAATTCGACGGCTGAGTCCGAGGCCGATGCCGGACCCTGCCGTCGAGGTTGAGGCTCGTTCGAATAGTCCAAAGATTCGCTCTTGATGCTCGGGTTCAACGCCCGGCCCATTGTCAGCGACGCGAATTTCCGATCCTCGTGCGGTTCGTTCAGCGTCGATGGTGATCTCGACTGGTTGGTTGGGATTGCGGTACTTCACCGCGTTCGAAATCAGATTTACGAAAACGCTTTGAAACAAAATGGGTTGTCCCGCAACCACAGGAAGCTCGCCCACGTCGACGGTCGCGTCTGCCTCTTCCAAGAGGTCGTGCACGCTCTCAATGGAGCGCTGCACGGTCTCGTTCAGATTGACAGGGGCAAGGGCGACAGCTTTTTGTTGCGTGCTCGACAACTCGAGAAGGTTCCTCATCTGGCGGTCCATTGACGCGACGCCCTCTCGGATTTCGCGAGTGCATGAATGAAGCTGCTCTTGCTCGAGGTTGCCGGTGTTCATCTCCAACACCTCGGCATAGACGGCGACCGAACGCAGTGGCGCCAACAACTCATGAGCCGCGATGTAGGCAAACTGCTCAAGCTCGGTGTTGGACATCTCAAGTCGTGCTTGTGCTGCTCGAAGTTCGGAGTGGTTAGCACGCAACACATCGGAAATCTGGTCGAGGCGAATTCGCTCAACCGCTTGATCGAGGTGGCGCTCGATGAGCACAACCGAGCTCTCAAGTTGTGCGAGCGTCTGCTCATCGAGCTTCCCGGGCTCACGTGAGTAGGCAATGAGGCTTCCGGGTTCGGCGGCAGCACCGGTCACGGGAAGAAGAGCGAACGATCCCGAGATATCGGCGATGAGGCTCGCCGGTCCTGCCGTTGGCCCCCAGAGCAATGTGGACTCGTCGCCGAGTTGTTCGCCGAGGGGAGCCACGCCATCAGAGATGCGCACGACGAAATCCTCGCCAACAACAAGTTCGACGTAGTCCGCGGAGGTGGCCAGGCGTGACAGACGTACGAGATGGTCAAGTAGCTGCAGTTTTTCAGCAGTCATCCGAGTGACCTATCGACGGTGCGTGCAATGCGTCCCGGAGATTAGCGGTACGTGGTCACTGTGTGGCGATAGCAACCGAATTTCGCGCGTCCCGAGAAAAAGAAATTCCGCCGGTCAGAGCGATGCGGGGGGAACTCTGACCGACGGAATCTTTAGAATGAGTGCCGCCAGCCGAAAATGGCGGGGTATCTTCGGCCGGCGAGCACCTCATTGAAGGTAACGGTCGCTTTCTAGAGAACTCAATCAGCTCTCTTCAATGACCCCAAGTTTGGTGATCGTCTATTTCGATACGTTCGAGAACCCGACCGCGTGCTGTCGGGCAAAGAACCCAACGTCGCAAGCGATGTGCGATACCGTCGGACATGTCCAGCCGACAAATCTACGGGGAGACGGTGTGCAACCAGAAGATATAACGACGCAAAGCAAATCGGCAGATTTCGGTGACGACGACCTCGGGCGTCTGCAAGGCATCCTCTTCGGCGATCATGCGCGCCGAACCAACGAGCGGATGGAAACCCTCGAAGAGGCCCTCCTCGGTGCGATCGAGGACCTTCGCCAGGCCATTCAGAGCCAGTTTGTTGATCTTGAGCGCCGGCTCGATGGCGAGTCGGAGACACGGTCCAAGGCAATTGCCAATGTGACCGAGCAGGTCAAAGGCGAATCGCGAAACCGTGAGACCGCAACCAAAGCAATTCGAGGGGACTTCGACAAGGGCTACGAGCAGACCAGCCGGGCAATCGATGATCTCGAACGCCGTGCGAAGGAAAGCCTCGAGGAGACGCGAACCGAACTCTCGGCAGAAATTGAAGCCGGGTTGGGTGCCCTTGACGACAAGGTTGTGCCGCGTGACGGGCTTGCGAAGGCACTTGTACGTGCCGCAGAAGAGCTCGCAGAAGCTTCCGATACCTAGGACGGGAACATCGCGCAGCGCCGCAGTGTTTCACAATGTGTCAGTAACCTCTCAGAGTGTCCTTACTCTGTCGACGTTTACTTAGAGGAGATTACTACTACCCCTAGGAAGGACATCCCCATGTGGGACCCCCCAAAGACTGAAGACGATACACCATGGGCTACCCCAGAATCGGGCGAGCCAACACAGCGCATTGCAGCTGATTCGGTGCAAGCCGATGCACCTGAGGTTGAAACATCCGCGCAGCCTGCAATGCCACCGATGCCCGCACCGCACGTCGCCGACGACGCCTCGACCTCTACCTTTCCTCCCGCCCCGAACGCCAACGCGCCGTTACTTGGTGCTCCACCGGCTCCTCCAGCACCTACCGATCGAGGGCCCATCAATGCCCCACCGGCTCCTCCAGCACCGCCATCACCGTTCTCGCTGTCGAGTGACTCGCCATCCCCTGTTGCTGCGCCTGCAGCCCCACCGTCGGCATTCACAGCGATTGGAGCGCCAACGGCTTCCATCCCAGTAGCGCCGACCTCTCCCACGGTTCTTTCCTCTGGGCCATCGGTGACGCCCCGTCCGGCAGCGATGCCGATCGGATCGGCTCCGTCGGTTGCCCCAACCACTCAGGTCACCGAACCTACGAAACGTCGGCGTTGGCCGTGGATGTTGCTCGCACTCAGCACAGTCGCCGCTTCGGGACTCCTCGCTTGGCTGGTCGCGACGAACGTGCAGCCCGAACCAGCACCGGTTGCGGTGCCTGCCGCAGAGGTAGCGCCGCCGCCCACAGAAACCGCGGCTGCACCGGCGGATGAGACGGTCGACCTCGAGCTGTTGGCCGACGAGCCCTTCGCTGCCGCCGCCGAGTTGATTCGCCCCAGTGTTGTTCGCTTGGAGGTCGCCAACGGCCTCGGTACCGGAGTGATCATCAACTCCAACGGCACCATTCTCACCGCAGCGCACGTGGTCGGGAACAACCAGACCGTACGCGTGATCTTCGCCGATGGTTCCTCCATCGATGGCGAGGTCGTCGGCACCCATGAGCCGACCGATGTTGCGGTCATCAGCGTGAGCCCGGAAGGACGGGACCTCGTTCCCGCTCGGCTCGCTGCTGGTTCAGACGTACGAGTCGGCCAGCTTGCAGTGGCCGTTGGTAGCCCCTTCGGATTTGATCAGACCGTGACAGCGGGCATTATCAGCGCCGTTGACCGCATCGTTCCAGGCTCTGATGCGTCGTTCGTTCAGACCGATGCTCCGATCAACCCAGGAAATTCGGGCGGACCTCTGATCAACCTCGACGGCGAAGTCGTCGGCATCAACGATCTCATCTTCACCGAGTCGGGAGATAACGCTGGCGTTGGCTTTGCGATCTCGATCGACCTCGCGATCATCATCGCCGATCAAATCGTCGCTGGTGTTGAACCGCAGGTAGCCCTCCTCGGTGTGAGCACTGGGCCTCCACCCAATGGGGAGGCTGGGGCACTCGTCGAAGCCGTCACGCCTGGTTCTGCTGCAGAGGCAGCTGGTCTCCAGCTTGGCGACATCGTCGTTGGCGTCAACGACACAAACACTCGTGGTTCATCTGATCTCCGAGCGCAGATCATCGACCAAGCTCCCGGCAGCGACATAGAGCTCTCGGTCATCCGCAACGGTGAGCAAATAGAGCTTGCGGCCACGCTGGGCCGCACCGGTTGATCTAGCAGCACGCCCACATCAACGCCCCCACAAGGTGGAGACCCTGGTGGTCGCCATCTTTGGGGCTGGTGTGGTGTAGGGCGCTCGCTGCTAGCATTGTCGATCGGCCTGGTCCGCTTTCGATCAGGCTCTACGATTTTGAAACAGTAAGGGTTGTCGCCATGTCACGCGTGTGTCAGGTAACAGGAAAGAAGCCATCGTTCGGCAAGAACGTGTCGCACTCGCATCGCAAGACGAATCGTCGTTGGGATGTAAACATCCAAAAGAAGCGGTATTACATCGCCTCTGAGAAGAAGTGGGTCACGCTCACGTTGTCGGCAAAGGGCATCAAGACCATCGATAAGCGAGGCATTGAAAGTGTCGTTGCGGAGATGCGTCGGAAAGGCCAGAAGGTCTAATGGGAAGCGATAAGCGTCCGGTGATCAAGCTCCGCTCAACTGCGGGAACCGGTCACCAATACTGGACAACCAAGAACAAGACAAATACTCGCGAGCGTCTCGAACTCAAGAAGTTCGATCCCGTTGCTCGCAAGCACGTGGTGTACCGCGAAGAGCGCTAGTACTACCTGCTAACTACATCATTGAGAAACGCCGCCTCGAAAGAGGCGGCGTTTCGTCGTTTTCGTCGCAATCCGTCGCGATTCGTTGGTGAGCGCGCGGCGATGAACACCGGTGGATGAGCCCGAAGAACTAGCGTGGCGAGAAACCGGATAACCAAGAGAGAACGGAAAGAGGCACCAAATGGGCTCCTACGACTTAAAGACGATGCGAGACGGCTCCTTCATGTGGAACCTAAAGGCGGGCAATGGCGAGGTGATCTTGTCGAGCCAGAAGTACAAATCGAAGGCCTCGGCAAAGAAGGGGATCGCCTCTGTCGCCAAGAACTGCAGCACCGATTCTCGCTTCGAGCGCAAAGTCTCAAAGAACAAGAAGCCATTCTTTGTGCTCAAGGCCCTCAATGGTCAGGTCATTGGGAAGAGCGAGCTCTACGAGAGCGAACGTTCGCGTGAGAACGGCATCAAGTCCGTCATGAAGAACGGTAGTTCAAAGATCAAAGACAACACCTGACCCGTGTTGCACTAAGGGGCTAGGTGAGGATCAAGAACTCGATACGTCGGTTCTGAGCTTTACCCTCGCCGGTCTCATTAGATGCGATCGGTTGCGCGTCGCCGAATCCTCGAGCGATGAGCCGATCGGCTTCGACCCCCTTAGACGTCAAAGAGACCACCACCGCATCTGCGCGGGCCTGAGAGAGGAGTTCGTTCTCCTCGGAAACCCCATCGGAGTCCGTGTGGCCGCCGACCTCGATACGAATGGTTGGGTTGTCGATCATGATCTGCGCAATCGCACTGATAGCGATATCAGACTCTGGAGTGAGCTCTGCCGCCCCTGTTTGGAACGTGATGGGCCGCAGCGCTGCGGC
>CAYTUB010000023.1:0-34415 GCA_964441145.1 uncultured Acidimicrobiales bacterium | reverse complement strand
ACCAGGAACGTCCCCTCGCCAGCCAAGTGTCCTACGTGGGTGGGCCCGCGCTTACCGACCCCATCCCACCCGAAACGCAATTTGAGGAGACCCGAGCCACCTCAAGGAAGCCTCTTTTGCGACTCGACGCCACCGTCTTTCGCACCGCGCTGCAACCTGCGTGGGTTGCGTTAGTTCTCGGCGCATCCTTGCTTGCAGGCCTTGGCGCTCTATGGGTCGGGCTGCAACAAGATGCCGGCGAAACCTCGACCACCTTCGTCTATGCGCGCCGCGTCGGCTTCCTTGATCGAACGCTTCCCGAACTTGACGATCACCTCAACGACATCATCAATGCCATCGAGTTCGAGGAGGTCTTCTTCCCCATCCAGGACCGATTGCTCCTAACCCCAGGAGAAGATTTCGATCTCGAAATCGGCGTCCTCGAAAACACTCAGTCACTGGTGGAAATCAAAATCACGACCGACCAATCTGGAGAAGCCGACCGAATCGGGCGCATCGTTGCCGAGGAGATGGTGTCGTTCGTACTCGCTGGGCAGGAGCTCTCGATCGCCACCGAGATCACCGATCTCGAACGCGAAATCGATCGCCTGCAAACGGAGCAGATACGGCTGACCGCGGACGCCGGAGGCGTTGTTCCAAGCACCCTTGAGCGCCGTATCGAAACCGAACTCGCCGGCTTCGCGCGCGGCAACCTCGCGGCTCCGGTTCCCGGATTTGAAGGCGTGCTCCGGACACAACTCGGCGAGGTCTCACCGCTCGCAACCGAGTACTCCCAAAACGCGCAAACGATTGGCACGCTCACTGTTCGACGGGGACAGTCCGTTGCTGAGCGCCTCGATATCGTCTCGGGACTCGAGTCGATCAATGATGAGTGGTACCGCTCGATCACCCCGGTCGAGGCCACCTCAAATGTTCCGGTCGCAATCGCCCTCGCGTTTGCCGCTGGGGTCCCGGCGCTCGTCGTGGCAAGCGCTCTTGTGCTGCTCAATGTGTCCCGACGCTTGTCTCAAAGAGACAAACGACGGTCCAAAGACCTTGCCAATGAGCGCCAAGGCGCAGTCCCGGTCGTGCACGCATGAGGCATCGCTCGCCACGCGCGTTGTGCGCCCTGTTGCTCGCCATCTCCTTGATCGCTGCCGCGTGCAGCGGCGGCGATGACGACCCGGGTGCCGCGCCCGCTGACGAGGCATCGAGTGGCGAAACCAACGACGCCAGCGAGACGAACTCCTCCGACGGGAGTGTTGCTGATGATCAGTCAGATCTGGGTACGCCGACACCCGAGGAACAGCCGCTTCTCGATACGTTCTCCCAGCTCGGAGAGCCGGGGGTCGGAGGCCGCATCACCTCGGTTGCCTTCGATCCACAAAATCCAGACCGCGTGTTCGTCGGCGGCGATCTACTCGGTATTGCACTCACCGATGACTTCGGGCAGACATGGCAATCCACCACGGGCCTCGCGTCGTGGGAGATCGGCGATATCACCACCACCCCAACGGCTGACGGGCGGATCTGGACCGGCAGTCTGTCGGGGCCTCAGTCATCGACCGATGGCGTCAACTGGACCCTGTCGCGAAACGGCATGCCTGCACTATCGGACTCGCAGTACTCTCTGGCCATCGAGACAATCCTGGTCGATCCAACCAACAACTCCCGCCTCTTGGCCTTCAACGGGAACCAGCGCAACTGGGTAGCCCCCGGAGCGATCTCCCCGGTGACCGGCAACTGGGACGGCGACGGTTCGGTGTGGGAGTCAACAGACGGCGGCCAGAGCTGGTCGTTGCTCGCTACCGTGTCGGCCGCCAGCAACATCCGCGCCGCGGCACACAACGCCGATGGCAGCCTCCTCTACGCAGCGGTCGCCAACCAGGGCGTATTCGTCTCGACCGACGGCGGCTCATCGTGGCAGGCCACAAACGCAGGGCTACCCCACGCCAACCCCTACGACATCACCGCCCATCCAACCGATGATCAAGTCGCCTGGGTGTCGCTGGGTGAAGGGCCACAGGTCGACGGCAACTTCCTCGCTGGCGGCATCTGGAAGACCGTCGATGGCGGCGCCAACTGGAACGCGGTCAACGACGGGCTCAACATCGTCTCCAATGCCACGGCGTTCAACACGGGTTCGTTTCATCAAATCGTCGTGGCGCCCAGCCAGCCTGACGTGCTCTTCACGTCGAATGTCGCTCCAGGACAAGCTGCGGTGTATCGCAGCGATGACGGCGGTGACACCTGGGTCGTCGTCGCCGACGGATCAACGCCGCGGCCAAACGCGTATGACAGTGCGCTTCGAGCGTTCGACATCGGTGTGCACCCAACCGATGCCGATCGCGTTGTCATCGGTAGCGACGACACGTTGCTCGGGTCGACGAACGGCGGCAACACCTGGTCTGACCTCACGACCGAGGAAGGCGAATCGCGCTTCTTTTCCGGCCGCGGCTACAGCGGCCTGGTGAGCACCGACATCGTGTTCAACCCCGCCGATCCCGACGAGATAATCCTGCTGGGCTTCGACGGCGGCAACTTCATCCAGAGCATCGATGGGGGCGAGTCATGGCGGCGCACGGTGCAGGACGTCTCGGCGTGGGGTGGCGCGATCGAAGCGGCGTATTCGATCACTAACCCCGAGCAGATCTACGTGCTCCTCGGCCAGTTCGACAACTTCCGGGGCGTCGGCGTCTCAAACAACGGCGGCACGAGCTTTTCGCTTACGGTCGGAGCTGGCGCAGGACTCCCAGAAATCGGCAACGTTCCAGGCGGGCCAAACGGAGAATTTCCCGGCGGGGCGAACGGACTTGCCGTGATCGATGACGGCGGAACCGACATTGTCTTTGCTGTCGTCGGCGGCCAGTTCTATCGATCGACAGACAACGCCGAGTCCTTCGCACTTCACCAGGGCCCAACCTCGCTCGATGGCGCACTCGATGTCGCTGCCGACACCGACGGCAACGTGTTCGTCACTACCGGATCTGGAGCGTTCGTATCCACCGACGGCGGCGTGAGCTTCACGGCAACCAATGGAACCCCATCTGGGCTGAGCACGCTGTATGCGTCAGCGTCTGAACCCGGTGTGATCTACGGCGTTGCGTTCCGAGCGGGCGAGGGCGGTGCATACCGCTTTGACGGCACCAGCTGGGAACGTATCTTCGACGACTTCTTTAGCCACGGCATTGCCATCGACCCCGAGAACCCGAACAACCTTGCGGTAGTCACCACCGAGCCGCAATTCAACGACGTCAGCTCGGCGACCGGTGTGCATCTATCCGATGATGGCGGCCAGACCTGGACGGCCGTCGTCGACGGGCTTCCCCTCACACGCCTTCGTACCGCCGAGTTCGATCCCTCGAACCCCGATCGCCTTGTCGTTGGCACCACCGGCCGAGGCTTCTACGACATCTCTTTCAGCGGCGCTGTCGCGAACGGATAGGAGTCCCATGCCTACGCAAATATCGGTAACCAGCTACTACTACCGACGCGGTGGGGCCGAAGCGGTCATGCTCGATCAGAACGAGCTGTTGATGAGTTCTGGTTGGGACATCGTGCCGTTCGCCATGGAGTACGAGAAGAACTTCGAATCGCCCTACGACGACTACTTCGTCGAGGAGATCGATTTCGCCAGCGACTACGCACCGGTCGAGAAGGTTCGCAAGGCCGTGAAGTCGGTGTACTCACTCGAGGCTCGCCGCGAAATTTCCCGGCTGATCGACAAGGTCCGTCCCGACATTGTTCACGCGCACAACGTGTACCACCACCTCACCCCGGCGATCTTTGGCGCGGTACAAAAGAAGGGCGTGCCGATGGTGATGACCGTGCACGACCTCAAGATCGGCTGCCCCTCGAAGCTCATGCTTGCCCCCGACGGCGTCTGCGAACGCTGCAAGGGCGGGAAGACCTGGAACGCTGTTGCTCAGCGATGCCAGAAGGATTCGTTGTCGCTATCGGCGGTGGTCGCGTTGGAAACCACGTTGCACAACATGCTCGGCAGTTACCGCAAGAACGTCGACCGCTTCATTCTCCCGAGCCATTTCCACACCAACAAGCTGGTCGAATGGGGCCTGCCGCGAGACAAGACGCGTTACCTCCCCAATGCCGTCGATGTCTCCGAACTGACGCCCCGCTACGAAGCCGGTGACCGCTTTGTTTTCGTGGGCCGGCTCTCCGAAGAAAAGGGTTTGCGGACCTTCATCAAGGCCGTCGCCCAAGCCGGAGCGAAGGCCACGATCGTGGGGACCGGCCCTCAAGAAGACGAACTACGCCGCACGGTCGAATCAACCGGAGCCGACGTTGAGTTCGCCGGCTATCAAACCGGTGACCCGCTCTTTGACATCATCCGCGATGCGCGTGCGTTGGTGCTCCCGTCGGAGTGTTACGAGAACGCACCCGTCGTCCTGCTCGAGGCATATGGCGTTGGCACACCGGTCCTCGGTTCGGACCTGGGCGGCATCCCCGAGCTCATCGTCGAAGGCGAAACCGGACTCTTAGCAACCGCCGGCAATGTCGACTCGTTCGCCAAGGCGCTGCGCCAATACGACGACATGGCCGACTCCGACGTCGCCGAGATGGGACGAGCCGGACGCAGCTTCGTCGAAGCGAACTTCAGCCGTGAGCAATACCTCGAAGGCCTCCTCGACATCTACGCAGAACTCGGCACCTAAATACATACAACGCCGGCTACCACGTTGATTGCGGATTCGAGGCTGTTTGGTGTCTAGTGAGCAGTTCGTTGACGGCTGTTGCCCGAGCGGTGTGGTGGAGTCCATCCGCCGTAAGGCGAAGGTATTGGCTCGTGGTGGAAATGTTCTCGTGGCCGAGAAGTGCTCGGAGTTCAGCGATGGAAGTTCCTCGGTCGATTTGTGCGACAGCGTACGTGTGGCGGAATAGGTGGACCTTCTCTCCTGGGAGAGGGGTACACCTGCAGCTGCGAGCCAGTTTGCAACCACGAGTTGGAGGGCCTGGTTATTGAGCGGCTCCCCATTCTTTCGTACAAAATGGTCTCGTCAGGTCTGATCCTTTGGGGGTCGATATCGATTCGCTCCATGAGATACCGATCGATCGCCTCAAGCACCTCTGGTGACACGGGAACCGTTCGCTGCTTGGACCCTTTACCGAGCGTTAGCTGTTCTTGGATTTGTTCACCAAAGACCAGTTCTCGAGCTGGATGCCCTGAACGGTGACCACGGCCAGTAACCGACGTGCCACCAGCCAGGCAGGAATCGTGAACACCCACGCGAGCACCGTCTTGAGCACCACAGAGCCGACAAACAGGTTTTCGCCAACGGCCAACCCGAGCAGCAAGATCCAACTGCCCATGAACGTCAACAGGAATCCAATGCTGACCGCAGACGCGACAAAGATCGCGAGCACGCGTCGGACTCCTACCCAAACCGGGATGTTTTCGGTGCCCGCAGCTTCTAGGGCCTTAACCATTCCAGACACGAGTGCCGCCCCCACGAGCAATTGACTTTCAGTCTGAAAAGATTCGGCCTGCCCAACAACCACCTCAAAGAGCTTGTCGAACACCGAGGTGCCCCACACGAGCAACTTCCTCGTCGGTCCGACAGCGAATTCGAGCTGTAGTTCAACGACGAGGCGAATAAGCAAACTCAAAAAGATCAGGGCGCAAACAGCAATCCCAGCCCGCTTCTGAAACCTCGACAACGCCATGGCGAAAAGACTAGGTGAGAAACTCCAAAACTCAGTTAACGAGCGTGCGCGCGAAAACGCTAGGACTCGTGAACAACGAGAACCTCTCAGCAGTGTTGGACACTGCACACGGCTACCGGGCTACCGGGGTCAAACCTCGCCTAGCGTCAAGCAAAGGGAAAGATCCACCCGACTAACTCTCAGGCCGCTACCAGAAATTTGGCCGCACCTTAGCGCTAAGCGAGGTTTGACCCCGAGGATCAACCACCGATCCGAGCACCGCGCATACCCGCTTAGATGTTCGCCAAGAAGACGGCGTGATGCACCAAGTGCACTGCATTCCCGAGGCCGCCACATAATGCTCGCCCTCGCACAAACAACTCGGCTATCGGGTGTCGTCCTCGATCATCGGGACAACCGGCGAGAACAGGTCATCCTCTACCACCTCTGCCGAACCACGCCGCAGAACGAATCTCTCGAGCGATTCACCAGAATCGTCATCGCGCTTATAGAAGACCCCGTAGGAGGCTGGTCCAGCGAGCCCGACTCGGCGCAGCAGTTCGAAGCAGCGATCGCTATCGCCATTGTCCCGGTTTTGTACAAGAGCGAGTCTCAGCATGAAAGTGCCACCAATACCTGACACTTCAACGGCTCGCGACAAGTCCAGGTCTGCGGCGGCTTCCTCAATTGTTGAAACAAGTTGCTCCAGATCATCCCCGCTGTCTCCCTCGTAGAGATCAATCCCAAGGTCGACCCATCCGACTACTTGCAGCATGCGCTACTCCAACTCTTTCAGGTCAATTACAGGTTGAATCCCGTAACGAGTCCCATATTCTTTCAGCTTTTCAATGACTCCTACTTGAGGCGGTCCGTCGAAATGGAAATAGGGCTGCCGGTCGGTCTTAATCGCCATCTCGAACGTTGCCTTGGCCTGGTTGCGGAACTTCTTGTTCATCTGAAAGTTGGAGGGTTTCGCTTGTGCAACGGTACTGCTACCGGGGTCAAACCTCGCCTAGCGTCAATCAAAAGGGAAAGACCCACCCGACTAACTCTTAGGCCGCTACCAGAAATTTGGCCGCACCTTAGCGCTAAGCGAGGTTTGACCCCGAGGAGGCATTCCTGTGGTTTCAGTTGAGTTCGCCGCTGTCGTCCACGATTTTGAGCGTCTTCTCAGTCAGCGCCTTCAAGAGACCGGCGTGTACATCTGTCAAGATCTCGCGGATTGTCGGTGTACCAGCAACTTCTCGATAGTTGACGCCGAGCCGCTTGGCGAGGGTCACAAATTGTTCTTCGGTTACGGGGAGATTCAAGAGCGAGCTGAGAATCGCAAACTTGCGCTCAACCGAGAGAATCCCCGACTCAGTGCCGTCGGTATAACCAATCTCGAACGGCTTTGGCTCAAACTCAAACCAGCCTTGGTAGAAGTATGGACCGAGTAGGTACTTCCGTATGAAGATCAGGGAGTTTTCGTCTTCGTCCAGCATCACATCAGCCTGGCACAATGTTGTCCGCGAACTCTGGGTATGCGGTACTGCTACCGGGGTCAAACCTCGCCTAGCGTCAAGCAAAAGGGAAAGACCCACCCGGCCAACTCTTAGGCGCTACCAGAAATTTGGCCGCACCTGAGCGCTAAGCGAGGTTCGACCCGAGGAGGTAGTGAGCAATACAAGATGTTCGCGGAGCCCGGCTAGACCTCGGCGTTGTATTCCGACCACAGGTCAGCGGCCTGGTAGTCGAGGCCGGCTGCTTCGAGCGACTGTACGACTCGTTCGGTGCCATAACGGCTGGAGTCGACGCGAATCATGCCCTCACTCCAGTGGACGAATGGAATATCGTGATGCTGTATCCAGCCCTCTCCGCCAACAGCCTTGATAAACGGGCCAACGACGTCATCAAGCAAGCGCATCGTTTCTGGGGCCGTCTCGTTGTCGATGCGGACGCTTACGTGCATGTTGTATTCAACGCCGAAGCTGCACATCCAGTCGAACTGTGGTGAATCGGGTCTCACATTTAGAAGCGACCGAGTGCCTGTGATGTAGCGAGCGTCACCCGACTCCATAGTGACTACTTCGTAGTAGAACGGTGCCAGAAGTTCGTCTTCAGAGAGCGTGGTGTTCAGCGAGAATGACCTCGAGATACTCATGGTCGAGTCCATCCCCCCACAATTCTGCCATTGCTCATAAAGATCGCTTCCTCGAGCGCAACAGGGTTGCCATTGAATTCTCCTTGCATTGGCCAGTCATCGAACTGACGACGCAAATCCTTTACGTCAACCTTCGAACCCGAAATGTTAACAACGATCCGACGGGTCTGACCCTCCATGAGTTTGTCCTTGAGTATGTTCTTCCAAATATTCCTCGCGCTGGGATTAGTTGGGGAATACACGTCGAACACTCGCCCGTTGATCAAGAGGTCTGGGTTCGCGAGTTCACTCAGGCCACGTGCCTGGAGGTCGCTGCCTTGGAGTAAACGTTTTCCGACCGTGGGTTGTTGATGTACGTCAAACCCGAGTCTGGCAAGCCAGTTAGCTGCCGTGTTCTCGGCAGCAATGCTCACGATATTCTCGGGACGCAAGTCGTTGGGGTGAAGGCTTGAAGGGGTGCCGGTAGGGCGTGCGTTCGGGTCTGGAGCACGAATGGGCTCGACGCGTTGAACCCCAGGGACGTTGCCGGGGGTGTTACCTGAGATCCTCGTCTGCGGTGTCGCATTCGTCGGTCCAGCTCCGCGGCCCGTAGGCCGACCGGCACCACTTGGAACACCCGATCCAGGATTGTTCGTCGCCATGTGAACGTTGTCTGCCCATGCTGGTCGTAGCCCGGGTTGGGGGAAGAGGGTGAGGGCAATTTCGTCGAGTTTTTGGTTGCCGAGTCGGCGTAGGTCGGCGGGGTTGGGTCCGTCAGGCAGACGGAAGCGTCGCGCTGTAGTGGCTATTCGTCGTGCGGCGGAGGTGGCTCGTGTTGCGGTGCTGGCGACTCTGGTGATGGCGCCGCCTCCGCCGGTGGCGATGCTGATGAGGACTTCTGGGGCGAATTGGCCGGCCCATTCGGCGGGGTTTTCGAGGAAGGTCTCGAAGTCGATGGCGGCCCCGACGAGGTTGACCCCATCGTGGTTGTCCCAGGTACCGGTTTGCCGTACCTCGTCGAGTTCGTTCCAGAAGTGTGGGGTGACGGGGAGCAGTGTTGCGGCCGTTTCGGCGATCACGGGGAGCGTGCGTGCCATTTGGACGCCGCGGTGTTGTTCCATGTCGCCGTCGACTCGCCATGCTTCGAAGTAGAAGCCTGGAGCGAGCGGGCTCATGACTGATACGTCGTATGCCATTTGGCCGAAAGCGACGACGGTGTTGCCCGCACCCTGGGCGAACGAGAGGTAGTCGTTTGCGAGTTCGCCTGGTTCGGTGAGTGTTCGGTAGATGTTGGTTGGTGATAGCGGGGTGAGTGAACTGATCGTGTAGAGGCTGTCGCCGATTTGGGCGAACATGGATCGGTCATCGGGTTGGTCCATCAGGCCAGAGTCGAGAGCGACCTGTAGCGCGATTTGTAGGTCTTGGAAGTTCTCCTTTTCTGTGGCGAGATCGTTGAGGGCGACTTCGAACTCCGCTTGGTCGAGGTGCCCGTCGCCGTTGAGGTCTTGGAGAAAGTCACCGTTGCGGTCCATCTCTGCGTTGAGCGTGTTGAACAGCGACAGGTTGGTGACGTATTGCTCGATGTCGGCAAACGATGTTGTGCCGTCGCCATCACCGGCGACGTATTGGCCATCTGCGAGCCCTGATAGCGCTATGCCATCGCGGGCGGTGTCGAGTTTGGCCCACTCGTCTGGGTTCTCGCTGAAGAAGGTGGCCAATGCGACTGCTTCGGCGCTGAAGCCTTCAGGATTCGCGAGGACGGTTTCGAAGTCGTCGATCGTCAGCTTTGAGTCGGGTCCGAACCAGCCACCGTTGGCGTGTTCGATTTCATCGAAGGCCTCTCGGTCACCCAGGATTCGAAACGCCGCTTCTTCACTACTGGAAATGGGGCCGTCGAGGAATTCAAACGTTCCGAGCTCGCCGGACATGTTCAACATGGCCACCGTCGCGTTGTAGGTGAAGCCGTTGTCTTGGGCCATGGCAGCAACGCCGAGGTTGACGTCGCTAGCGTCAGCGCCGGTGAACTGTTCAAGGTTCGCGAGAAGCGAGGCTTGCATCGCCATCGCGATCGGGTCGAAGTCTTCGGGGTCGCTGCCACGTGCATCGAGCTGGGTCATTAGTTCGGTGAGCGGCGTGTCGGCAAAGGCAGCGAGCGCACCTTCGAACAACGCCTCATTGGCGGGGAGACCCTGGTTGAGATGCACGCGAACCTGGCGTGCTAGTTCTGCGTCACCGCCGGCGAGTTGGTCGATCTGGTCATTGAGCTCGTCCAACATGTTGTTGAAGTTGGGGTCGCCCGGGTGCCCGGTCCAGTTTTGGATATCTGCGTTGAGCTCATCAATGCTGGCGGCGGTCACCCAGAACTCGGCCTCGTCATAGGAAATGCCGTTAAACGCAGCGAGCACAACAAGGTCTTGATCAACATCGCCTGGTTCGGCGCCGTTGGTGAGTTTGTTGATGAGTGCTCGTTGTTGGGTGAGCAGTTCGTCGAGGCCGGCCCAGTTGTCGTTGTCGTCCCAGTTGTCGATTTGTTCGTTGAGCGCTGCGAGCTTGATTGCGTCGAGGGTGGATTGCGGGTTGTCGGTTTGTGCGGCGGCAACAGCGTCGGTGAATGAGGCGCCGTTGTCGATGAGGTCTTGGGCGATTGCGGCTTGTTGGTCGGTGAGTCCTGCTTGTCGGAATGCGGCCTCGATGTTGCGGGGAACCGTTGCAGCAACTCGACCCGAAACCCCGAGTGGTTGTGCGTCGAAGGTGCGGATGAAATCGACTCGCCACGAAACATCGTCGCGTTCAACAACAAGATCGTTGGCCAAGGTGTTGAGGGCGGGCCGTGGGCCGGTGACGGTGTGGTCACCGGGGATATCTAGCAGGGCGTATGCGTCGGTGAGAAACGGGGCGATCGATGTGAGTAGCTCGCGAATGTCGCCCGCGGTGTTGTTGTATTCGTTGACGAGACGATCTGCGTCTTCCAAATGCATGTGAACAATTGGCATAGCATGAAAGTATACGAAAGGTATTAAGGGCGCAAGTGGTGGCTACGACCATTGCGCTCGACGGCACCCCGCGATCTAGGGTGCGGGAATGACGCCACTCGAATTTGCCCAGGCGAGCGACCAACCTTTCCAAACCGTCGGAGCCGCGCATTACTTCGATGACCTCACCCGGCCAGCGGCCGAAGCGCTCGGCCTCGACCTGTTCCGGTTCTACTTCTGTGGCCGCGGAGGGGTCCTCGGTGCGGTGGACGCACCGGTCGTGCAGTCGGCCTTTGGCTATTTCAACCCCGCGCTACTCCAGAAAATGTGGACCAGCGGCGGTGAACGCTGCGATGTGTCCGAAGCGGCAAGCGCCCAAATGCAGGTTGCCTACGACATCGGCGACCGAAACCTCGAGGGAGTCGACGGCCTCGAAGAAGCCACCGAGGCCTTGGCTCGCGTCACCTCAGCTGTAGACGTGGGTGGGCTAGGACTCTTTGCGGGGTTTCAACAGCTGCCCGTTCCCGAACATGTACCGGCGGCGTGGATGCACCAATGCATCCTCATGCGCGAATTGCGCGGCAGCGTGCACCTTGCCGCACTCACTTCCCACGGGTTGCCAGGTCGGGTCGCCCACCAGATCGCACGACCAAACGACGGCGAGATGTTCGGCTGGAAAGAGCCGGCCGAAGTAACCAACGAACAGCGAGAGGCCTACGCGGCCGCGAAGACCCTCACCGACCTCGGTGTAGCCGCCCACTGCGCAGCCCTCTCCGAGGACGAGCGTCGACACATCGTCACGTGCGCCCAAACATCAGCCGAGCGGTTCACCAACTAAGCGGGCCACCTACCCAATGTCGAGGAGCCCGATTGTCGGCCGCACGCCGAATCGGACCTTGGGACTTTCGCCGCGGTTCACTCCGATTCCGGGGCTGACATAGAGGGGCACATCGCGCACCTCGTGCAATCCCCCCGCAGCGACCTCTCGCGGAAGCTCGGTCACGTTCCACACGGGCCCATAGAACGGCACCTGAATCTGCCCGCCATGGGTGTGCCCGGTGATGATGGCATCGATCCCGTCAGCGTCGCCTTGTCTCACGTTGAAGATGACGTCGGGCGAATGCGCAATCACGATATCGATCGTCTCTTCGCTCGACCCTTCGACGAACCTGTCGAGCGCCTCGAATACCGCGAGCCGACGGTTGTTCGGCCACGAGATTCCCAAGAGTCGGACCCGTTGCCCATCGACGGTCACCTCGACTATTTCATCGTCGAGCGCCGTCAGCCCTGCCGCTTCGGAGATTGTGCCAACCGATTCTGGGCTCGGGTCGGTGTTTCCTGAAATCACAAATACGCCGCCTGGGGCATCGAGCTGGCCGAATGTGGCTGCAGCGTCTTGCGCCAGAGCCGGGTACTCGCGTGTCGGCACCTGGGTGAGGTCGCCGGGCACGACGATCAGATCTGGCTCGAGGGCGAGCGTCGCCGCCATCACCTCGTCCTCGAATGCCCCGAAGTTGTCCGTCTGCACATCGGCAACCACGGCCACCTTCACCCCTCCCTGACCAACCAGCTCGCGCTCTACACGCAACCATCCGGGTTCGATGTTGGTGGCGTAGAGCCCAACGAAGGCGGGAAGTACGAAAGCAAAGGCGACCATTCGTCCACCAATACGTGCCCGGGGATCCTTCACCGGTCGCCACACACTCGCCGCGAGCAGTGCCACGCCAACTACTGGAAGCCCAACCACACCCAACACATACAGGTGGTGGAACTGTGCCTCTTCGGTGGTCACCCATCCGAGGGCGCGTGCGAGGGTCACCACACCGGTCCACGCGGCACCTGCGGCGACCGATCCAGCGAGTGTTCCAGCGACTCGGGGACCGCGCTTGGTCGGCACGAGCGCCAGGCTCCCAAAGAACACGGTGAACAACGCACCAGCAGCGAGGAGGGACGTCACCATTACCAAGGTGTTCGCACCTTTTTCGGCGGCGTCACTGGCTGCGTCGTCATCGGATCAACACGTTCCCTTTCGCCGCCTTTTCGGGGAGTTAGATGACAATCGGGTTCCATGATCAAGAATCAAGGCAATGTGCCTAGAAGGCAGGTGCCAAGCTGGCGTATCCTCAAAGGCGTCAGGCACGCTCGTAACCCTCAGGCGGGGGGCGCTCCAGACAAAGCTCAATTACTTCTGTACGTGGCGGGCGTTGTAACATGTCACAACAGCGTGTGAGGAATTCGCAAATTATGACCGACCGCGACGCGGCTAACTCAGGTGAACTTTCTTCCTTTCTGCATTTGACAGGATGGCGACCTCTTCTGCTCGTACTTATCGCTGGCCTGGCCGGCGCCTATGGGTTGTTCCTGGCTCTCGACGAACCAGCTCAATGGCAAGCCCGATACGTGCTGAACGCGAGCCGCATTGCCGACGACGACCTCACGCCACTCGAACTCGATATCTTCGTCGAAGAGATCGCCCAAACCGCCCGCTTCCCGCAGGTCGAAAACGTCGTCGAAGAACGCCTTGGTCTCGTCAACGAACAGGACTACGAGATCACGGTGAACCAGTCCGCAGCGAGCGCGCAGTTCGTTGACGTCAACGTGGTTGCCGACGACCCTGCCGATGCGCGCTCTGTCGCAATCGAAACTGCCATTGAAGCAATGACGGTCACCCTCACCGAAATTCTCGGTGGGCACGAGGCGGCCGCGTCGCAAATTCAAGAAGTGATCGATCAAGACGAAGCGCGCATCACCGAACTCGTAATCGACGCTGGCGGGTTTACCCCAACCGTTGCCCTCGACATTGCGGTGCAAGCCGTGATCACCCGGCGCCTCGACATCGACAATCCGCCACAAGAGCCGTGCGTCCTCGCCGACGGCACGAATGGTTTTTGCGATGTCGAGTACAACGGGCCAACTCTTTCCGAACTGGAAGCCGAAACAGCCAGGCTTGCTCCCATTGAGCGAGAGTTCACCAATCTCGATGCGACCGTTCAAGCCGCACGAACCCGGCTCACCGACCGCTCCAACTCCGTCCGTGACACCCAGGCAGCGCTTACCTCGGTAGAGAACGAACGCGAGAACCAACTGATCCTCGACGAGGTCGTGACCGAGGAAACCTCACGCATCGCGGGATTGCTGAGCGGCCTCCTGTTGTTCGCCGTGCCGGCGGCGCTCATCACGATTGTGCTCTTCGTCATCTACGACCTCGTTCGGCGCAAGCCAGCCATCGAACCTGAGGCTGTTCGCACCTTCGACTCCGCGGGTTCACTCGAACGCACAACGCCACATGGTGCATTGCCCGAAGCAAGAATTACGCCGCTCACCGTGGTCGATGATGACGATGAGTACGACGATGACGGCTACGTCGACGAAGACGAAGACGAAGACGAAGACGAAGAATACGACTACTACGACGAGTCTGATCCCGGAGACGTGCTCTCCTTCTCCGAGGATGACGACCCCGAAGACGATGACCCCGAACCGCCACAGAGTCCCAGGGATCGTTGGGGCCGCAGGGCGGGAAGCAAAGCGGGCTGATCATGAACGCACAGCCACCGATCTTCATCGTCGGTGCTGGCCGTAGCGGATCCACAGCCTTTCACCACTGCTTCGCTCGCCACCCCCACGTCTCCTGGATCTCGAAGATTCTCGACGTCTACCCCAAGGGCGAAAAGCTCAACGCCGCTCTACTGCAAGGCATCGATACTCCTCTGCTCGGAGCCGCCCTCACGAGAGGCGTCATCGAACCCGGACACCTCAAGCCAAGCGAGGCGTACGCCTACTGGGAACGCGTCGCACCAGGGTTTAGCGAGCCGTTTCGCGACCTGCTCCGGACCGATCTCACCGAGCGAACGAAAGCAAACCTGCAAACCGCCGTCGACCACCTGGTCGTCGATGGTCGCCCGCATCCACTGATCAAGATCACCGGATGGCCGCGCATGGGTTACCTCCGAGAGGCGTTTCCCGACGCCAAATTCATCCACGTCGTGCGCGACGGGCGTGCGGTCGTCAACTCGATCATGCAGATCGACTTCTGGGAAGGGTGGCGCGGTACGAAGGGATGGCGCGGCCTCGACATGACTCCAGAGCAACAACGGCGATGGGACGACTCGGGCCAATCGTTCGTCACCTTGGCGGCAATGGAACTCGCCGACATGCTCGACGCGATGATCGCGGCGACAAAGCTCGTTCCCTCCGAGCAATTCCTCGAAATTTCCTATGAGTCTCTCTGCGAAGATCCCATTGGGTCCTTTGCGTCCGTCGCCGAGTTCTGCGGTCTAGATATGACCAAAGAATTCGAGCAAACCGTGGTTGACTTTGGTTTCCGCAATACCAACGAAAAGTGGCGCCGAGACCTAACCGAGGCGCAGCAACGCGAACTCGAGACCGAGCTCGCAGCACACTTGACGCACTGGAATTACCCGTTGGCGTTCACCGAGCCCTCCCTCGAGTCACCATGACCACGATCCCAACCAACGAAGACCGCGCTTCGATCCGCCTCGACGAAGACGTGAAGAAGCCTGAGCCGGTCAAAGCAGCGGCTAGTCCTGGCCCAATGGCGATCTTTGTGGTGCTCGTCGCCGTCACTGTCGGGCTCGGCGCGGCACTCGCCTTTCTGTCCCTCTCCCCCGACACGGCCTTCGTCATCTTGGGCGGAACCTTGGTCTCGGCGGGCATTCTCGGATTTGTGGGGCTGTACCGCTACCAATGGTTCCTCCTCATAACGCTGGCGATTCGCCCCGCACTCGACGATTTGATCGCCGATGAGTTCGGAACGTTCCAACCCTCGGCAATCCTCGGGATCTTGGTCATCCTCGTCACGCTGTTACATCTGATTGGTCGACGCACCGCCGGGGTCTGGAAGAAGCCCACTCCTTTGGGCTTTGCCTTCATGGGCTTCTTTGTTCTCTTCATCCCAAGCTTCATCACCTCCGTCGATCGCGGTGTCTCTCAGGGAGCCATGTTCGGCTTGGCATCGGTTGCCTTGCTGTACCTGGCAATCGAGCAACACTTGCTTGACGATCGCCGGTTCTTGTACAAGATCCTGATCGCTTCGGCCATCGGCATGGTCGTGCCGATCGTTGTTGGGTTCGTCCAGTTCTTCTTCACCGGCACGCTCGACCCAGGCGGATCCGGACTTGTTCGTATCGATGGCTCCTTTGCTCACCCCAACACCTTCGCCACCTACCTCAGCTTCGCTGTCCTTATCGCTATCAGCGTCATCCCTACCCTTGAGATAAAGCACAAACTGATCGCCGTTCTGGCCTCCAGCCTCGGCGCCTTCCTGCTGGTGAGCACGTTCGCCCGCGGCGCATGGGGAAGCTTCTTGATCGGCACGCTCGTGCTCGCTGCACGGGTCAACAAAATGCTGGTCTTCGTGATCATCGGCGGTGCCGGCCTCATCGGCGTCGGTGTTCCCGGCGTACGAAGCCGCATCATCAACCTCACGTCGTCCACCGGACCCGGAGGCGCCCCAAAGACCGACGACTCGATCGGCTGGCGCTTCGGTTACTGGGAACGCATCTGGCCCTTGTCGTCGCGGAATCCGGTGTCGGGTGTCGGCATCGACGCCACCAAAACCCTCACGCCCGAAGCCAAGGATCCGCACAACAGCTTTCTCCAGGCGTACCTCGAAGGTGGCGTTCTTGGGGCTATCGGCTTCTTCGCCCTTCTCGCCGTCGCAAGCTACGCCGGAATCAAAACCTGGCAGCGGGCGCGTCGTGGCGAATTCGATCGCCAGACCAAGTTCATCAGCATCGGGGCGATCGCTGCGTTGCTCTCGGTAGCCGCACAACTCATCACCGAGAACGTCCTTTTGAACACGGTCGTCTGGTGGTACCTCAACATTGGCTTCGCCCATCTCGCCGTCATCACCTGGGGCAACCGCAACCAGCCCGTCCCTGACTATGACCGACTGCAACTTCCGGCAGGTCCATCGGAATCTGTGGTCGCTGAGCATGCCTCGGCCCCGCTCGCTGACCACAGAACACCTCACACCGAATGACCAGTGAAACCCCGCGCCTGTCAATCGGCGTACCCGTATACAACGGCGCCGACTTCATCGAGGAAGCCATCAGGAGTCACCTCGATCAGGACTTCGAGAACTTCGAGCTCGTCGTATCTGACAACTGTTCTGATGACGCGACACCCGAGATCGTCCAAGAACTCGCCGCACAAGACTCCCGGGTGACCTACACCCGCAACGACACCAACATCGGCGGGCCCGCGAACTTCAACCGATTGTTTCGATTGACTTCCGGCGACCTCTTCCGATGGGCCGCCGCCGACGACCGAATCGAACCTGGCTATCTGTCGAAGGTGGTCGAGCTATTCGACGACCCGAGCCTTGTAGTCGGGCACAGTAACGCGGTTCTGATCGACCCAGCCAGCGAACCCATGCTCGAAATGGAGCAGGGGTATCTGGGAGGCGATGGCTATTTAGAGGCCATCACACTGACCCCGCCGCCCGGTGACGATCGATTCGAGTCGGCGCACCCTCATCAGCGAATCGATGCGGTCATTAACAACAACCATCGCAATTTCTACATCTTTGGAATCATGCGTCGCTCGACCATGATGCAGACGCGCCTGCACGGCTCGTTTTACGGCGGTGACCGGACTCTCCTGGTTGAACTCGCCATGCGAGGAAGGCTGCGAAAGGTCGACGAGCCACTCTTCGCGTCCCGCAGCCATGCCAAAAACTCGGGTCGCAATGGGCTGAACTTCGAAGAACTCAAACAACACGGAGCAGCGGACCTGTCCTTCGCCAGCCAAGTGATGAAGGGCTACGTCAACGCCATTCGCAACGCCGGAGTAGACCGCAAAGAAGAGCTCCGATGTCTTGCTGTCGTGGCAAAGAAGTTCAAACAACCAACTCGAATGCTGCGTGGGTGGTAGAAGAGCGTCATGGCGATCTACGCACTCGATGACACCCAGCCGGAGATTCATCCAAACGCCTACATTCACCCCGATGCAGTGCTCATTGGCAACGTGATCATCGGCGCTGACTCATCGGTGTGGCCAGGGGCGGTGATTCGCGCCGACGACAACGTGATCTCCATCGGAGCGAGAACCTCCATCCAAGACGGTGCCGTGCTCCACTGCACCGCCGAACACCCAACCGTGATCGGCGACGACTGCACGATTGGCCACAACACCCATCTGGAGGGGTGCACGCTGGAGAACGCCTCGCTCGCGGGCTCGGGCGCAATTGTCCTTCACGGAGCGATCGTGTCCTCAGGAGCCCTGGTCGGCGCAAACGCCCTCGTGCCAGGAGGAAGGGTCGTCCCACCAAACGCCATGGCCCTCGGTGTGCCAGCCAAAATTCGCGAGGACGCGAGCTCGGTCGAGTTCAACATCGCGAACGCGCAGAACTATGTCGAACGCTCCGAGCGGTATCGCACGTCACTTCGCCGCATCGATTGACCACTTTCGGCGCCCGAAGCCACAAAAGCTGGGAAAATTCCGTCAAATATTTGAGTGCCGCTTTGGCCACTGTCCGCGCTATTTCCTAGGATGAACCTAATTACCTAACCCACCCACGATGGACCTGTGATACAGCGAAACGCTCCCGCAACGAATATGCGAATAGCGATGGTCGGCACTCGTGGGATGCCCGCGCAGTACGGGGGTGTCGAAACGGTGGTCGACGTTCTTGCTCGAGAACTCGTCAAGCGTGGCCATGACGTCACCGTATTTTGTCGTTCGGAAGACTACGAGCATCACCCGCCAATGATCGATGGCGTTCGACTCGTCTACCTCTCGACATCAGCATCCCCTGGCGTCGGCGCCATGGTGCACGCAATGCGAGCAGCCTTGTACTGCATCGGCCGAGACTTCGACGTCATCCACTTCCACGCACTTGGACCGGGAATAATGTCGATCATCGCTCGAGCGTTCACGAAGGCCGGCATCTTGATCACGGTCCACGGCCGCGATGACAAGCGAGACAAATGGGGCCGCGTAGCGCGACGCATTCTGGGCGTCGCCGCGACGATCAGCGCCCGAGTACCGCATTCAACCCTCGTGGTGAGCAAGACGCTTGCCGATGAGTACGCAGACGAGTTTCGTCGGACCACCACCGTCGTACCGAACTCAACCCATCCAATCAAGACCGTCGAGCCTGGTCCCACGCTCGAACGATTTGGGCTTACGCCCGGACGCTACTTCGTGTCGGTTGGTCGCCTTGTACCCGAGAAAGCGCCACACGAAACCATCAGTGCGTATCGCCAGGCTTTGACGACTATGCCGTTGGTGATCGTGGGCGGGCCCGCCGGGACGCAGTCGTATGTGGATCACCTCCACGAACTCGCAGCGGACTCTCCGAACCCGATCATCTTCACCGGTTCGGTCTATGGCGATGAACTCGCCGAGATCGTCACCAGCGCCGCCGCGTTTGTCACCTCATCGCATCTCGAAGGCCTTCCCACCGCGTTGATCGAAGCGGGCAGAGCCGGCCTACCAATCATTGCGAGCAACATTGCTCCTCATTGCGAGATCCTCGACACAACCGAGGGCAGCGAAGGGCGCCGCGTGTACGACGTTGGCGACACTGATTCACTAGCGAGCATCTTCTCGATCATGGAGGGCAACCTCCCCGACGAGATCTTTGGCGCGAAGCTGTTGGCATCGGAACTCGACGAACGGTACGCACCAGCGCGCACCGCCGAGGTTCACGAGCGTGCCTACCAAATGGCTGTCAGCCACCGTCATCGACGCTAGGTACCCGCTTGCTCGGCACCTCCTAGAGGCTGATCTTTAGCCCTTCGGCGGCAGCCACGACTCGAGTCGTCGATGATGCCAATGCGGTCTGATCTCGAAGGTCATCGAGCATCTCATCACTGTGGAGTGGGTCGTGATGGAACAACGCCAGGGTGTCGGCCTTAGCCGTTTCGGCGACGTGGAGCGCATAGGCGGGAGTGCAATGGCCCCAGTCACTTCGCTTCTCGAGTAGGTCGTCGGTGAACTGTGCGTCGTGGATCAATAAGTCGACACCGTCGACGAGCTCAAGTACGGAATCGGCGATCGCTGTCCCGTCGTCGGGTTGTTGGTGATCGGGAATGTACGCGATCGACACATCGCCGATATCGACGCGATATCCGTTCGTTGCCCCCGTGTGGGGTACCGGTGCAGCGGTGATCTGTGCTCCGCCGACCTCGAGCGTCTCGTTCGAGAAATCACGAAAGACCAAACTCGAAGGGAGGTCCTCGACCCGCACCGGGAAATAGGGCGGACGCAAGAAGCCCGAGATTGCGGTTGCGAAATCCATCTCCGACTCGGGCGGTCCCAGGATCGTCGTTGATGAGTCAGGCGCAAGAAACGGCGAGAAGAACGGGAGCCCTTGCACATGGTCCCAATGCAGGTGGGTCAACAAGAGCGTGCCGTCGAAGGGCTGATCGCCATAATCGAGGCCATAGAAGCGGAGCCCGGTTCCAGCATCGAGCACAATCGGAGCCATACCGTCGGACTCGATCACGACACATGATGTGTTGCCGCCGTATCGAGCCATGGTCACGCAGTGGCACGGGGTGGACCCGCGAACGCCGTAGAAGGTAACCGTTGTTTCTGCCTTCAACTTCGCCTCCTTCACACTACGAAACATCGGCGTCCAACCGAAGCTGATTAGGAGGCTATTCGCGACTTGCCCTTAGCAGTAAATGGATGTGACGAAGTTGACGCGCCTATGGCAAGCGTAAAACGGCGCCTTCGCGCACCACTAGACCCTCTGCGATGAGCTTCGCGAGCACCCGTTCGACACGCTCCGCGTCGTTTGGCCAACCCATCGCATCGGCCGCCTTGTGGGCGTCGAGGGGTCCCATTGCCAGGCGTCGCACAAGTCGACCACGACCCTCGCGGTCAGAACCAGCAAACGTGCTCTGGGGCGACGAGACGCCCGCCGAACCGGTCGCCGGGTCCTCACCAGCACCCTGCCATTGGCAGTGTTCATGTAGCGGACATCGACCGCAAGCCGGTGCGCGTTTGGTGCATACCGACGCCCCAAAATCGAGAAGCGTTTGATTCCACTCCCAGCCTCGACCCGTAGGCACCAGCACATCGGCAGTCTCCTGCGCTCCCCGCGCCGACAAGGAGCTCCCGGCCACTCGAGCGAGAATCCGGCCAACGTTGGTGTCGACGACGGCGACGTCGTGTTCGAAGGCGAAGGCAAGGACAGCACGAGCGGTGTAGGGGCCAATACCCGGGAGCGACAGAAGCGCATCGAGATCCTCTGGCACACGACCATCGTGTACCTCTGTTATGGCGATGGCACACGCATGCAACATCGCAGCTCGGCGGTTGTACCCAAGCCCCACCCACAAAGTGAGCACATCGGCTAGGGGAGCATCGGCGAGCGCGTTCGGGGTCGCAAAGCGCTCCATGAAGTCGTGCCATTTGGGAACTACCCGGTCGATTTGGGTTTGCTGTGACATCACTTCGCTGACCAACACCGCCCAAGGGTCCCTGGTATCGCGCCATGGCAGCTCTCGATCCGAGCTCCTACCCCACTGCAAGAGTCCGTCGACAATTTCGCTAGCGATCGGCATTTCTGGGGCCGAAGAGGTCACATATCCAGCGTTGCCGCCGACTGGGGCTAGGTCAAATGGCCCAGAGGACCGGCACCGTGTCTAAAGCAGCATCGTCTACACCAACATCGCCTAGCCAATTATCTCGGATACACCTTTCCGCCCCCGATATGGGATGGCGCGAACGGGAATCCTTACTGCGAGCGTTCGATAGCAACTGGATCGCCCCCGTCGGCCCAGCGCTCAATGAGTTCGAGGCCCGACTGCGCTCAATCGCGCAGACCGACGACGCCCTCGCAGTCACCAGTGGCACAGCGGCGCTGCACCTCGGTTTGCTCACGTTGGGTATTGGCCCGGGCGACATCGTCATCGTGCCCACGCTCACCTTCATCTCGACCGCGAACGTCGTGCGCTACGTCGGCGCCACCCCTCACTTTGTGGATTGTGATGGAGCGACGGGCAATATCGATCCCGTCGCACTCGAGCAAGCCCTCAGTGATTTGCAACGGTCCAATCACCGCGCCAAAGCCGTAATCACCGTCGATCTCTATGGGGCCTGCGCCGACTACTCCGCAATCGCTCCGATCTGTAACCGCTTTGCTGTTCCGATCCTGGAGGACGCTGCCGAAGCCATCGGCGCGACCCATCAAGGTCGTCCGGCCGGTTCCTTTGGTCGACTCAGCGCCTTCAGCTTTAACGGCAACAAACTCGCAACCACCGGTGGTGGCGGCGCCCTTGTTGGACCGGAGGCCTTGGTCAGCAAGGCACGCCATCTCGCAAGCCAAGCTCGAACCCCCAAGCTCTACTTTGACCACGATGAGGTCGGCTACGCCTACCGGCTCTCCAACCTCTTGGCCGCTGTTGGATCGGCACAACTCGAACGCCTCGACCTATTGATTGCTCGAACGCGACGCATTCATCAGCGCTACCTCGAAGCACTGCACCACTTCCCCGGCGTTGAGATCATTCGACAAGACAGCAATGGCGGGCGAGGGAACGGATGGCTCACCGTGCTGTTGACCGACCCCAGCCGTCATCGCAGCCCGGAGATGATCGCTCACACGCTCCAGAATCAGTACAACATCGAGGCGCGACCGGCCTGGAATCCCTTGCACCTCCAACGTCCGTATCGCAACTGCTCGATCACCGGTGGAGCACAAGCAGCAGACCACTTCCGTCGCGGGTTGTGCCTGCCGAGCGGCTCTTCGATGACTGAGGACGATCAACGGCGGGTGATCGATGCAATGGTGACCGAGCTACGACCCCGCAACAGCACGATTCAGCTGGACCGGCTCGACACTATCGCCGAGCGATCTCGACGACTTCTGGGCAATCAGGAGTCCACGCGTCCAGCGGCGTAACGCCATCTCGGTCGATCAGATCGTCAAAGCGGGACAATTCGATGACCTCGGGAGATACCGGAGGCGTGCCCTCTTGTGGCGTACCCGTATGACCGTTGCGCTCGAGGTAGCTACGCCACAACAGTTCGGGAAGGCGTGTGCCAAACGGGGTGACAACGACGATCGACCGGCCCGCCTCACGCGAATGATCCATCCAGGCTTGGGTACCTGAGGGACACAACACGTGCCCTGGCCCCGAGGCGATCGAGTCGATGACGTCGGTTCCGCCTGCTTCTGCCACCGCTATCGATTCGGCTACTTCAGCGGTTCGGTCGGAAAGGAACTGATCGACCACACGATCGCCGGCAGCCCAGGCGTCCACCCCATCCAGCATGGTTGCGCCGAGACAGAGCAATCCGGGCGACTCTGGCTGGCGCGAAATCAACTGACGAATAGCTACGAGAAGCGCATTCTCATCGTGTGAGAAGGCGCCCAGGGCGGGCATGGCCTCTGGAATGAGGACGCGATCGGGCAGGTCTCCGGACCGGGCAACGTATCGAAGCCGCTCTATTGGGTGCACGCTTCGACAATACAGGCGTGTGTTGGGCAGATGCATCCGCTACCGTTTCGGCCGTGGCTGTACTCGATGGTGACCCAGAACTTGACCCGATCAACGGTGACGCTCGTCCGTTCTCTGATTGGATGACGACCTTCCCCATGCTGGCTGGCGTGATCGACCCCTACACCCATGAGAGTGCCTGGCTGCTCGACACGATCAAGCGAATCTTCCATCACTACCGGGGAGCCGGGGTACGCGTTGCATGGTTGGCGACAGGCCCTGCCGACGGCGTCCAGAAGTTCTTGGGGCCTTACGCCGAAGAATTCCTCACCTTTGCCGATCCAACCGGCGCTGCCCCCAAGGCACTCGGGATCGAAACGCTCCCCGCGCTGGTACTCGTCCGCCAAGACGGCGAGATCGTCGCCTCAGCTGAAGGCTGGGATCCAAAGAGTTGGCGCGAGGTCACCTCAACGCTCGACGAGCTGACCGGCTGGACAGGGTTGAACATTCCTGGCCCCAAGGACCCAAGGCCCTACACAGGAACGGCACTCCAAACCAGCTAGACGGATAGTTAGGGATTGTCCCTAACTGTCCCAATAGTGCGGTTAACCGCAGCTCGTAATTCGTATGAGGTCTGCGGTCGGGAAAAAGATCTGCCGGTCGCCGAGTTGCGACCAATCGTCCAAGGCATCGGCGTAGTTATCGAGCGCATCGGCGGAATCGGCGCTTACGTGGATTCGCACGCAGCTCACCTCGCCGTCGCGCCACGCCACAAAGCGGTCGTTGCCCCAGCCTTGGGTGATCTCCAGCGCCTCTGGCCGATCGAACACATCGGTGAGTAGAGCCGCGAATCCAGCCTGACCCCAAATGCCTTGTTCAAAGATCTCGCCGTCAGCGGGAGGAAGGGCCATATCCAGCACGTCATCGTCGCCGGCCACAAAGGCATCCGGGTTGACCACGGACTCCGACGTTGCAGGTGGATCCTCATAGGCGGCATCGAGCTCACTTTGGCCTAGGCCCCACAGAGTCTCGGCGAAGTCTTCCCCGTAGGTATAGCGACCGAACTGGAGCTCCAAGAATGACGGGGTGAACTCGTTTAACGAAACCGATCGCGGGATCGAGTTGCGCGCGGCGTTTTCTTCATCGAGTTCCGCTTGGGTGAACGTCGCCCGGTAGCGGGCCTCGATCACCCGAGCTGAACCTTCGATGAGTGCAGAGAAGGTCCAGTCGATCTCATCGGTGCGGTCGGCGAAACGTTCGTCTTCGTTGAGGCCAAACACTTGATCTTCGAGCGCGTGCACCAGTTCGTGGACCAACACCGTCTCGGTAAAGGTCGTGAGCTCGCCGCCGCGCAGGACGATCTCACCGGTGGCGGTGTCGTAGTAGCCGAGCACTCCCGCGTCACCAAAGCGAGTCCATATTTCGGTGAGGTCGCTGCCGTCGTCGATGATGCCAACGGCTTGATAGATGTCGGTGAAGTTCGTAAAGCTCTCGGTGTTGGCCGCTGCGTCGCGAGCGATCAGTGCCCTGAACGCGTCGTTGAAGTCTCCCGAATCGAGGGCCCGCACAACCGGGCGTTCAACGAATTGCAAGCCGCGTTCTTGCTCGACAAAGATGCTCAGTTCGTCGACCAATGCATCGAGTGAGGTCTCACCCAAAGACGTAGCGGGACCATCTGTCGCGTCGTCGGCTTCCGCAGGTTCAACCTCTTGGCCGGAGCTCTGCGCCTCGGAGCCATCTGTTCCGGCGTCTCCATCTTGGGGAGCCGTCGTGTCGCCGGCGTCGCCGTTGTCCGAGGTATCGGAACCGTCTGCGACGGCGTCATCGCCGGTCGGGTTCGCTCCCGCAGCGGTCGCCGCCTCGGTCTCGCCATCAGGTGACGGCGAACCAACATCGCGAGATTCAGAGCTCTCCTCGGAGACGGCGCTCTCCGACTCGGTGAGGGTCGCTTCAGCATTTCTCGATGCATCCTCGGAACCCGAACAGGCAGACGCGATTACGAGCACGCTGATGAGCACCGCTGCGAGTCGCATGTTCCTTGTATCGGTCATCA
This sequence comes from uncultured Acidimicrobiales bacterium, assembly GCA_964441145.1. GTDB lineage: Bacteria > Actinomycetota > Acidimicrobiia > Acidimicrobiales > SHLQ01 > SHLQ01. Next base: position 9,209 of record CAYTUB010000023.1, on the reverse strand, counting down.
TGGACGAAACCTTTGATCGGGACCGCTCTACACTGACCGTACGCCCTACGTGTCACGAACACGCATCACCACAAGAGAGCAAGGTTATGAGCGACATCGATCCCGTCACGGCTGATTCCGACACCACCGAGGTCCCAGCATCTGAAGTCGAAGCCGAAGCTGAAGCTGAAGCTGAAGGGGTTTCAACCATCACCGATGCCGCCAAGCTGATCCGGCTCGGCACGATGACCCAATCGCTCATGAACTCTGCGCGCGAAGCCCCTCTCGATGACGAGGGCCGCGCATTGCTCGCACGAATTCATGGTGAAACTATGGAAGCCCTCGAGAACACGATGAGCGACGACCTCCTCGATGAGCTCAAAGAGTTTCAGATCTGCATCGACTGTGATGATCAACCTCCGTCAGAGGGTGAGCTACGGATCGCACAAGCCCAGCTCGTCGGCTGGCTCCAGGGTCTGCACCAAGGCTTTCAGGCCATGGCAATGGCGCAACAAGCTGCAGCCCTCCAGCAACTCCAACAGCTCCAACAGCGCGGTGGTGCGCCTGCGGGACTGCCAGCGGCAGACGGAGGAGCTCCCGGTGGCGGCGCAATCGACGCAGAAAGCCGGCCGGGCACCTACCTGTAGGGACTTCTCCAGCCGGTTGGCTTAGAGCTCGCGCTCTCTACAGCTCACGAAGTGTGTCGGGGCCGAAGAAGGCTTGCCATGCGAACCAGAACTCGTTTCGATGTTCGATCGAACCGAGCTGGGTGCCCGCGAGTGGTCCGTCGGTCGCAACTCCGACGATCGTCCACGTCGAACTGGTCTGTTCGTCGGTGAACGTTCCGTCACCATTTGGCGCGAAGGTCAGCGTCTGCCCGTCGACCACCGGGTCATAGGCGATCGCTGAACCAATTGGCTGCGACGCTCCAATACTTGGACCGTCGAGGGCATCGGTGGTGTCACCGCCGGCGAGAACGACAACCGGCCGTCCATCAACCTCATCGTTGATCACGCCGTTGGCCGTGGCCTGATCAAACGAATATGCAGCGACCGTGTCGCCCTCGCTGATGCCGATGACTCGGCTCAACGCTGGGAGACGATCGTCAGCGACGCCATCAAAGAGGAAGGGCTGAGCCGATGAGCTGTATCCGACGTACGGGTTCGCTCCGTAGCTCGCCCGGCCACGACCGCTCTCGCCAGCGAGCGAAAGGCCGTCGGGGAAGTTCTCTGAGAATTGTGAGAAGGAGACCACCGAAGTCGGTATCCATTCGAGCTCGAGCCCCGCGTGCTCTCCCACGACAGCGTCGCCCGTGAGCTGTTGCCACAGTGATGTTGTCTGGTCGTCCCACATGACGAGGTCGCTGTTGCGCAGCAGGCCTGACACACCAAATCGCAGCACCTCGCCATCGACGCGACGGTCGAAGGCAATCGAGGTGTTGCACAGCGGGCAGAAGGTGACCGCTACCGGCACATCGCCGAACGCATCGTTGACGATCTCGTGCTGCGTCATGATCGACAGTGGGTAGAAGCGGGCTTCACCGTTGAGCTGCACGAGCGCACCCGGCTCGTTTGGCTCTAGCCATTCGGCTGCCCGCTGCGGGCTCTCAAAGACCGGGGCATCGATTGGCGGGATGACATCTCGTGGATCCTGTGTGGGAATCCCAGCGAGAAACTCGGACCAGTTATCGACCGTGCGACGGGTCCAATTGGTTTCCCACGGAAGACTTGCGAGCAACTGAGGCAACGCTGGCGGATCCTCGATAATCAGATCGGCGTCGGCGAAGTCGGCGCTAACAATGCCGCCATCGGCAAAGGGGCCTTCGAGAGGCGGGAAGAACAACGATTCTTCGGTATCGGCTCCTGCGGGGGCGGTGGTTGGCTCCGATGCCGACTCGGTTGGCTCCGCTGACGTTTCGCCACCGGCCGACGCCACAGAGTCCGCCTGTTCGGTGACCGAGCAGGCCGTCGCGATCAGAGCGAGGGAGATTAACGTCAGGAGAATTCGCTTGGACATGCCCCGCCTAACCCCCGGGCGCGCGGCTGCATTCCCCCCACCACAACTCTTCACTGCCTGCGGTACAACTCTTACCTATGGCCGGGCACCTCTTCATTTCGCGCTCGAATCACCCAACGCCCAGGCTCGGCGTTAACCTGTGGGCCATGGCCAAGTCAGTCGACCTGTCGCAACGCATCAAATCGGGGGCAAAGGTGCTCGCCACCACCGATCTGCCTGGCGTACCGAAGGGCACGCGGGGCAAGGTGGCCATGTCGAACGGCATCACGTGGAAGCGTTACTGGGTACGGTTCGACAACGGTGAGCTCGTCGGACACGTCGATCACGACAACATCGTGATCGAGCGGGCCTGGGATCGTTACTTCGCCGAGAAAGAAGCCGCCGCGGCCGCAGCTGCTGCAGGAGCATCCGCCGGTGGCTCTGCCGATGGTGGAGGAGGCGGCGCCGCCGCCGAGAACGCGTTCGGCGTTCCCCAATACCTTCTCGACCGCACCAAGGCTGCTCTCGAACGCTTCGGCGTCGAGCGATAGCGCGTCGAGACGCTGTCTCTTCTCGACCATCTCCCCGCAGGCGAGGCCGACCCTGACGCGCTGATCGACGCGTTCTTGACCTACTCCAGCACGATCGGGCTCGAGCTCTATCCGGCGCAGGAAGAGGCGATCCTCGAACTGTTCACCGGAAACCACGTGATCTTGGCGACCCCGACGGGCTCGGGAAAGTCCATGGTTGGCATGGCCGGCCACTTTGCTGCGATGTCGAGCGGCACCCGCAGCTACTACACCGCGCCGATCAAAGCGCTGGTGTCGGAGAAGTTCTTCGCCTTGAGCCGAGCATTGGGTTCGGACAACGTCGGTATGGTCACCGGCGATGCATCGGTGAACGCGGATGCTCCGGTCATCTGTTGCACCCAAGAGATCCTGGCCAACATTGCGCTCCGTCGGGGAGCATCGGCCGACATCGACCTGGTGGTGGTCGATGAGTTCCACTATTACGCCGACCCCCAGCGCGGTTGGGCATGGCAGGTGCCACTTCTACAACTCCCCCAGGTGCAGTTCTTGTTGATGTCGGCAACGCTCGGTCCGACCGCTCGTTTCGAAGAGGACCTCACGGCCCGCACAAACCGGGAAACCGTGACCGTGTCGAGCAGCGACCGGCCCGTGCCGCTGGACTTTGCCTGGCAGAACACCCCGGTACACGAGTCGGTCGAGTCTCTGTTGGAGAGCGGACGAGCACCCGTCTATGTCGTGTACTTCACCCAGAAATCTGCACTCGAGGCCGCCCAAGCCTTCACCAGCCTGTCGATCTGCACCAAAGAGGAAAAGGCAGCGATTCGTGCCGAGGTAGGCAACTTTCGATTCGATACGCCCATCGGCAAAGACCTCAAACGGTTCTTGTCCCACGGGGTGGGCATTCATCACGCCGGACTCTTGCCCAAGTACCGCCTACTCATGGAGAAGCTCGCCCAGAAGGGCCTGCTGAAAGTGATCGTGGGAACCGACACCCTCGGGGTCGGTGTGAACGTACCGATCCGTTCGGTGTTGTTGACCCAGCTTTTCAAGTACGACGGTCAGCGAGTTCGCATCCTGACGGTTCGAGAGTTCCAACAGATTGCGGGTCGGGCTGGCCGCAAGGGGTTCGACGACGAAGGAACGGTGTGGGTTCAGGCTCCGCCCCACGTCATCGACAATCTCGCCGCCGAGCGAAAGGCAGCGGCCGACCCGAAGAAAAAGAAGAAGGTCCAAAAGAAGAAGCCACCGGATCGCGGGTACGCCCACTGGACCGAGGACACCTTCGACAAGCTCGTGAACGGCGCGCCGGAGCCGATGGTCTCGAGCTTTAGGGTGAGCCACCAAATGTTGCTCAACTTGCTCGACCGTCCACCGGTTCGCGGTGAGTTTGAGCAGCCGGGCGGCTGTGAAGCTGTGCGAGGGCTCCTGCAAGACAACCACGAGACTCGCAAGGCGCAGCGAAGCCACATCCGCCGAGCTATTGCCATGTATCGGTCGCTACTTGAGGCCGAGGTCGTCGAGCACCTCGATACCCCAGACAGTGACGGTCGCACGGTTCGCGTCACCGTCGACCTTCAAGACGAATTCGCCCTCAACCAGCCACTGTCGTTGTTTGCCTTGGAGATCATCGAGGGCCTCGACCGAGACGCTCCGGAACACGCGCTCGACGTGTTGTCGATCATCGAGTCGGTCCTGGAGAATCCCGGAGCAGTTCTGGCCGCACAGCTAGACAAGGCAAAGACCGATCTGGTTTCGGAGATGAAGCGCGATGGGGTCGAATACGAAGAACGCATGGAGCGTCTCGAAGAGGTCGAATATCCCAAGCCTTTGCGCGACGAGTTGTATGAAGCCTTCAACGGCTTCCGAGACAAACACCCGTGGGTCGGCCAAGAAAACGTAAAGCCGAAGTCTGTCGCTCGCGAGTTGTACGAGCGGGTCATGACCTTCGGCGAATACGTCTCGGAATATGGCATGAAGCGCAGCGAAGGCCTCGTGCTGCGCTACCTGACCGACTGCTACCGGGCAATGAACCAGACGGTGCCCGACAGCGAGAAGACCGAGGCCGTCGTCGATCTCATCGAGTGGTTGGGTGAGATGGTGCGACAGGTCGATTCGAGTCTGATCGATGAGTGGGAGCGGATGATCAATCCCGAGGAGGGTGACGATGCCCCCACGGACAGCCGCTTTGCCTCCATCGATAGTGCGCCGCGCGACATCACCGCTAATACTCGTGCCTTCACGGTGATGATTCGCAACGAAGCGTTTCGTTGGGTGCAGTTGCTCAGCCGTCGTTCGATCGAGGAACTCTCGCGTGCCTCGGACCCCGATCACGCAGAGGAGGTCGAGCGCGCCCGAACGCCACTGCGTTCTACCGAGCAGGTCGAGGTTATGGTGTCGGCCTACTTCGAGGAACATGACGAGGTATTGACCGGGCCCGATGCTCGAAGCCCGAACCTCATCCAGCTCGATGTACCGATCGCCACGCCGGCAGCAGATACTGATGGCGAGCGCATTGGTGTGCGTCAAGTGGTGCGTGACCCCGCCGGTTACGACGAGTGGGCGTTGCTTGGCTGGGTGGACGTCGACAGGTCAAAGGCCGCAGGTAGAGCGGTCCTCGTCTTCGACGAACTCCGACGTCAAACCTAGTCTTGGGCCGTGGCCCTACATCTCCTCCAAAATCCTCAGAGCGGTCGCCGAGTCGGCACCAACGACGTTTCCCGCCAAAGGCTCGCGGCGGCAATCGAAGGCCATGACGTCACGGACTTGACCGGTGACTCAGCCGAGGCGTCCGCCGCAGCGCTGCAGGAGGCCGTGGCATCTGGCGTGATGGAGCGCCTCGTCATCTCGGGAGGCGATGGCCTCGTACACCTCGCGATCCAACACATTGCCGAGACTGGAATTCCGATGACAATCGTGCCGTCGGGGACCGGCAATGACTTCGCGATGGGGCTGCAACACGCTGGCAATCCTGTTCCGGCTAATCACATCCAAGCCGTCGACCTTTTGCGGGTCACCACTGCTGACAGTCCCTCGCCCCGGTGGGTTGCCTCGATCGTCATCGCCGGCTTTCCAGCGGCAATCAACGCTCGCGCCAATAGCCTTTCGCTCCCGCTCGGCCCGTCGTTGTACACCATCGCGGCCATCGCCGAGCTACCGACGTTTTCCCGGTCGCTAATTTCCTATGAGATCACGGGCGGCGATGAGCCCATCAGCCGCACTACCGATACCGCGATGCTCGCGATCGGGAACACGCGTTTCTTTGGCGGAGGAATGCTGGCCTGCCCCGACGCGCTTGCCGACGATGGACTGCTGCACTTCACCTCTATCGAAGGTGTCGGACGACTCGGCGTCCTGCGACATATCCAGCAACAAAAGGGCGGCACGGCCGAACGCGATGAGGTGCAGCGCCATGTGGGCACTCGGATCGAACTCGGCACGGCTGGGATCGAACTATGGGGCGACGGTGAACGAGTCGGGCAAAGCCCGGCGACGATCGAGGTTGTTTCCCATGCCCTCATGATCGACCGGAGTTGACCCCGCCGAGGCTGCCCGCGTTGTAGGGTTCGCCCGTAGGCAACACCTGGAGACCCACAATGTCAGAATCACTACTCGGCGGACTTGCACAACAATTTGGTGGCGACACGATCGGTCAAATCGCCGGCCTCATCGGCGCATCGAACGAGGACACCGGCCGCGCTGTTGCGGCGTCACTGCCGATGCTGCTCGGTTCGCTCGCAGGAGCGTCGCAAAAGCCCGATCAAACCAATGCCCTGTTCGGCGCTCTGAGCAACGATCACGACGGCTCGATCCTCGACATGTTGGGCCCGTTGCTCTCCGGTGGCTATGCATCACGCGCCCTAGGTTCCGATGGCGCTCGGGTACTCGGGCACCTCTTCGGCAACAAGCAGGGGGCCGTCGAGAGCGCTGTGGCACAAAGTGCCGGCCTCGACTCTGGACTGATTCAGAAACTCCTTCCCATGCTCGCCCCGATCGTTATGGGCTATCTCGGACGTCGGCTGACCTCAGGTGGACTCGATGCTGGTGGCCTCGGTGGTCTCCTCGGCGGAGAACGCGCCCAGGTGCAGCAGCAAGATCCCGGTCTCGGTGGAATCTTCGACATCCTCGGTGGCGGCGATGACAACGATGGTGGAGGGCTCATGGACGTCGCCGGCGACCTCCTTGGCAGCAGCGCTGGCAAGGCGATCCTCGGCCAAATCCTCGGCCGGTAGACCAACAGACTCCGCTGTCGGAGACAACTTCGCGCGGACAGGGACCAAACCGTCACCCGATCGTCATCGCGCGGCCCCGCTTGCAATTGGACCGACATATCGAGACCTCGACGCTCACGTTTCGCGTTCTCGCGTAGATCGTTTGTCGCGGGACCCTGGCGTACTCTCCTCGATTCTCACGGAGTGTGTTCGGTCGCAATCAAGCGGGTCTTTTCTGGTGATGGGATCGTGGTAGCCACGACTCCATGGCATCTATACAGTCGCGAGCAAGGGCTGTAATAGAACTACCAGGAGGGGACGCTATGGATTCATGGCGAATTGGTTTCAGCCGCTCAAACAGGCGGACATTTTTGCGTTGCGTTGCGGCGCTCATCATTGCATCGGGAGTTCTGGTCGCACCGACCGGTGCTGGGGCCAGCGAGGCGTGCGGTGAGATCAGCTTCGGCTTCGAGGGCACTCGGCTGTTGAACGATGGCATTTCCGACAGTGCCGGGCCGTTCCCCATCGAGCTCGCGCCCGGAACCTACGACGTCACCCTCGTCGCTCATGACTTCCATAGCGAGCAGAGTTCTGTTGGGACCCAACCTGGAGAACAGTTCGTTGTCGAACTCGACAACGGGTATGTGTCCCCTCCGAGCCTCGACATCCCCGATGATTCCGACACCACCACCACGGTCCATGGGTCTCAGCAAATCTCGACGCCGGCGACCGCCATCAGCGTCCACCATCTGGGTGTTCCAGGAATCAATTCCGTCAACGTCTTATGTGTGGGCTTTGACCCCATCGCGGAAACAACGCCCGTCGGCCCCGTCGAGCCAATCGAACCTGATGGCAGCGGCGACGGTGAAGAAGAGTCCGAGGTCACCCAAGACGAGCCTGGCGACGATGAACCATCGGCCAACGACGAACCCGGCGACGATGCCAACGATGACGACAGCTCAGATGACGAACCCGGCGACGACGATGCCAACGATGACGACAGCTCAGATGACGAACCCGGCGACGACGACAGCCCCGGCGAGGGTGCAACCGATGCCGACACGGACGAACCCGCCGCAGGCGACGACGATGACATCAATTCAGGGTCCAGCAGCATGAGCGATAGCGTCGACCCGACCGAACCAGTGCCAGAGGTCCTTGGACTGGTCGAGGAAGCGACTCCCGCGGCTGGTAGCGCCGCTGCCCAAACTCCGCAGTTGGCGATAACCGGCAGGAACAACTCCCTCGCGTTTGCTCTGTTCGCGTTCGGCCTCGTACTGCTGGGCGGATCGTTCGTACTGGCTTCAGATCAGCGCAACAAGACCGCGGTTGTTTCACGGCGATAGCGAACCAAACCTTCGCCACAGAGTCACAAATTTGATGTCTAATCACACGCAGCGCGGTTAAACCGTCGCCGGATTGTCATTCGGCCCCATTCCTGCAACGCTATCGACACACATGGCTGTATTCAGTCACACTACGCGGTTCCGTCTGCTCGCTGAGCGATTCATACACCCACGCGGACAACAATTTTCCACTTTGAGTGGCTTCAAGGATTTGGTTTCCTCTTCTGAGTGAATCTCAATCCTGGCCGCCGCTCATGGACCTCTATACAGTGCGGAATCACAGGCGGTTTACCCAGACATCAGGAGCAAAGCAATGACATCGAGAAACAGTGGATTCGGAAGGTACAGCGGTTCAAACAGGCACGGTGGCTTCCGTCGCTCGCATACTCGAAGGTTCATGCGCTGCATCGCTGTGTTGATCCTTGCGGCGGGAACGCTCGTTGGACCGAGCGCCGCAGGCGCCAGCCAGAGTTGTGGTGAATTCAGCTTCGGCTTCGAGGGCACACGGTTGCTGAACGATGGCATTTCCAACAACGCTGGGCCCTTCGCCATTCAACTCCCCGCAGGCGTCTACGACGTCACGCTCGTCGCTCAGGACCTTCACAGTCAGGAAAGCGGTGTCAACACCCAACCGAATGAACAATTCGTCGTTCGCCTCGACAATGGGTACGTATCGCCACCAAGCACCGACATCCCCGACGACCTCGATGACACAACAACGGTCCACCGTGGTCAACAAATCGCATCCCCTGCGGGCGCAATCAGCGTCCATCATGTGGGCGTTGGCGGAGTCGACTCGGTAAATGTGCTGTGCGTTGGCTTTGACCGCGTCGGTGACGTAGTCGCTGCAAGCCCGGTAGCACCTGCCGATGACAGCAGCACCGATCCAGTTGTTGAAGACGAAACCGCTCCGGAGGAACCAGCAGAGAACCCAGCGGACTCCAGTGGCGAAGAATCAGCAGCAGATGACGCAGCTGCACCGTGCGATACGTCAGCCGACGACGAGTCATCGTCGAGTGCCGATAACCCAGGCCCTGCTGGCGATGCAGCAGCCGAAGCATGCGACACCGACGACGACGCAGCCCCAGCCGACGACGACGCCGTTACCTGTGACGCTCCAGCAGCCGGAGACAACGCAGGTGACGCAGACG
>CAYTUB010000022.1:0-34780 GCA_964441145.1 uncultured Acidimicrobiales bacterium | reverse complement strand
GTGATGACACGATCTGGGGTGGTGCTGGTGATGACATGATCCGAGGCAACAGAGGCGCCGACGAGCTTCGTGGCGGTGAGGGTGATGACGCGATCTTTGGTGGCAAAGGGGCCGACGAGATCCGTGGTGGTGACGGTGATGACAGGATCCGGGGCAACAAAGGGGCCGACACCATCTATGCCGGGGCAGGCAACGACGTCGTTTCGGGCGGCAAGCGCGCCGACACCATCGTGGGCGGCAGCGGCGATGATGTGCTCCGTGGTGACCGCGCCGCCGACACGATTTCAGGTGGCGATGGTGACGACGTCTTGAGAGGTGGGTTTCGTCCCGACACGCTCGACGGTGGTCCTGGTCTTGACGAGTACTACGGCGGCAGAGGGCTCAACACCTGTGTTGGTGACCCCGATGGCCTTGTGGAGATCGTCATAGGCTGCGGACCATAGGCTTCACGCCTCGTTGGCCTCAACCGACGGGCGATCTACAGGTTCGATGTCACACCGCGCGACTAGGTTGAAACCACGATCCAAATTCGGATTTACGTCTCGGTGTTTGTAGCATCAGGTGTTGGCTTCTTTGGGGTCGGTCTCCGGACCTAACCAAAGAGTCCAGCAATCTGACAACAGATGCCCTGCTCCGAGAGTCGGAGCCTCGGTTAAAAGCCGAGTCCACAGGGAGGTGATGCTCCACATGCGAGCGTACGAATTAATGGTCATTTTTGACGCTGACGTTGCTGATGCAACGCTCAATGGTCACTTGAAGACACTGGTTACCGAAACGGTTGAAGCCCAAGGCGGATCAGTGGCCAAGGTCGATCACTGGGGAAAGCGCCGCTTTGCCTACCGGATCAACCACAAGTGGGAAGGCACCTACGTGGTGCTCGAAATCCTGCTCCCGGAGTACAAGGACCTGTCTTCTCAGGATCGTGCTCTTCGTCTCGCGGACGATGTCGTTCGCCACAAAATCATTCGGCTCCCAGAGTCAGAGGCCACCAAGCGAGGCCTCCTGGGTGCCGCGAGCTCGGCGTAGTCCGAGAAAGGCACGAACATCATGGCGTTTGATAACACCGTCACAATCGTTGGAAACCTCACCCGCGATCCTGAACTTCGTTTCACCCCGGGTGGCGCAGCAGTCGCCAACTTCGGCGTGGCATGGAACATGAAGGGCCGCGACGGCCAAGAGGACCGAGTGTCCTACTTCGATGTCACTTGCTGGCGTCAGTTGGCCGAGAACGTGAGTGACTCACTGCAAAAAGGCGCACGAGTCGTCGTCTATGGACGTCTCGATTACCGATCTTGGGAGAACCAAGATGGGGAGAAGCGCAACAAGGTCGAGATCGTCGCAGACGACGTCGCACCGAGCCTGAAGTGGGCCACGGCTGAACTCACTCGCAACGAGTACAACGGTCCCGGCGCAGGCCAGGGCCAAGGCGGTGGTGGCGGCGGGCAACAACAACGCCCAGCCAACAACGCACCGGCGCCAGCTCCCCAGTACGACATGAACGAAGAGCCCTTCTAGGGCATCACACAGATCTCACGAAAGAAGAATCGAATCAATGGCCAAGAAGCCACCCCCACGCAATAAGAAACGTGACGACGGCCGTCGCACGAAGAAGAAGGTCTCGGTCCTCACCTCCGAGAAGGTCGAGTACATCGACTACAAGGACGTAAACCTGCTCAAGCGGTTCATGTCTGACCGAGCCAAGATCCGTGCGCGTCGCGTCACTGGTAACGACACCCAACAGCAGGCTGAGGTCGCACGTGCGATCAAGAACGCCCGCGAGATGGCGTTGATGCCGTACACAACACGGGTCACCACGCAACGAAACAACCGTGGCCGCGATCGTGATCGTGGCGACCGCGGAGATCGCGGTCCTCGCGACGAGCGCAAGCCTGCAGAGGGCGAGGCTTCTGAGGGAGCTGAGGTAACCGAGGCAACAACCGAAGAGGTCGCAGCTGTTGTTGAAACGACGGAGGAGGGCTGATGCAGGTCATTTTGAAGCAAGACGTCGACGGACTCGGCACACGCGGTGACGTAGTCGTCGTCGCCGACGGGTACTTCCGCAATTACCTGCTTCCCCGTGGTCTTGGTTACAAGGCCACAAAGGGAGCCGAGGCTGAGGCCCAGGCAATGCGTAAGGCTCACGCTGCGAAGAACGAAGCAAACCGAGCTGAGGCCGACAAGGTCGCGGCGAGTCTTGTACCGCAGGTCATTACGATTTCGGCCAAGACCGACGAGAGCGGAACGCTGTTCGGCTCGGTAACGGTAAGCGACATTTCGACGGCGATCGAAACCCAAACGGGTCAGGTCGTCGATCGCAAAGCCTTGCAGCTCGACGCACCGTTGAAGACGCTTGGTCAGCACATGGTGATGACCAAGATCCACTCACAGGTCGAGTTCCCTGTCACCATCGAGATCGTGGCCGAAGAGGAGTAACTCTTCTCAAGCCGCATCACTGCGAAACCAATTCGATGGGTCGTCCCTTGGGGCGGCCCATCGGTCGTTTTGGGACGCATTGGCGCTCGCACAAAAGTCTTTTGTAACGTGGACTATGGAGAGGCGAGAGTATCTCTTAGGCGATAGGGCAAGTGCAGGCGAACGCACTATCGAGGCGGCGGGTCGAAATCGCGCGCTCGATATTGGCAGGAATGGCGCGGCAATCGCGCTGATGTGGGTGCTGTACAGCCTGGCGCGATCGTTCAGCCAGGCAACAGATTCGGTTGCACTTGCAAACGCCCGAGCCGTGCGAGCCTTCCAAGAACGAGTCGGTATCGGAATCGAAGCCGAGCTCCAACAACTGGTCTTGACCGAACCCGTGGCGCTCTTTGCCAACAGCTATTACCTGCTGCACTTTCCCGTCACAATCGCGCTGGTGGTCATTGCCTTCCTTCGCAGTCGCGACCATGTCTTTCCGATCCTTCGCGATGGTCTGGTCGTGATGACTGTGGCCGGTCTGGCGATCTATGTGCTGTTTCCTCTTGCGCCGCCGCGTCTACTCAACGGGGTGGTGGACGCCTCGGTCGTGTACGGGCCAAATCCGTACTCGCTGCCCGGTACTGGCGCCGCCAATCAGCTCGCCGCGATGCCATCGATGCATGTCGCCTGGGCAGTGGCTCTGAGCTGGGTACTTTTCCGGGTTCGTTCCCGGCGCTGGCTGGGGATAATGGGCATCGTTCATCCCCTGATCACGGTGTTCATCGTCCTGGTAACCGGACATCATTTTCTTGTTGATGTACTCGCCGGAGCATTCGTTGGAATTGCGGCTATAGCCGCGGTGTCCAACGTGCACAGCCGAGCTGTCGTCGGCCCCGAAGGTGCCTCGGCGAATGGCGGAACGCCTGAGGCTTTCCACACACTGTCCACAGGCTGACCGTGTGATTGTGGTCGAGTCAGGCCCGTTGTCCACCAAACTTCTCCGCTTGTCCACTAGCAACTCACAGCCTGATCCAGGCATCGTGGGTAGGTCGATCAATACCTATACGTACGCCTCACTTGACCGAGGCTGTCACAGGGCATCGGCACACTAGAGGTACCGGGCTCTCCAGAGCTCGGTCGGGAACACGAAGGGCTGTGCGGTGTCAGAATTTGGAGATGAGCCACCACCCCCTTGGGACGACGGCCCAGCACGCAACATCGAGGCCAAGACCGGCCGAACTCCACCCCACAACATCCAAGTCGAGCAATCACTGCTCGGCGTGATGTTGCTCTCGCGAGATGCCATCGCAAGCGCGCTCGAGGTGGCCGAAGCCGCACACTTCTACCGGCCCGCCCACCAACACGTCTTTGATGCCATCACCTCGCTCTACGGTGCTGGCGACGAAGCCGATGTCGTAACGGTGGCCGATCTGCTGGATCGCAACGACCTGCTCCAAGGCATGGGCGGATCGGCAATGCTGCTCGACCTCCAGGCTCAGGCGCCCGCGGTGACCGGTGCAAAGAAGTACGCCGAGATCGTGCGTGAGAATGCCCTTCTGCGTCGCCTCATCAGCGTTGGCAACGAGATCGCAGAACTTGCCTATGACCGTCCCGAAGATGTGGTCAAGGCTGTTGATGAAGCCGAGCACATGGTGTTCGAAGTGGCCCAGGGTCGAGCCAGCGACTCCATGGCCGACATGCGCACGCTGGTCGAGCAAAGCCTCGACCGCCTCGAGATGCTCTACGAACGCGGCGAAGGCATCACCGGAACACCAACCGGTTTCGTGGATCTCGACGATCTGCTGTCGGGCATGCAGCCAAACGCCCTCTATGTCATCGGCGCCCGTCCCGCGATGGGCAAGACTAGTTTTGCTCTCAACATCGCATCGCACGCCGCCGTCGAGGGCAACCGCCCCGTACTCGTCTTCTCGTTGGAGATGGGCCAACTCGAATTGTCACAACGTATGTTGTGCTCAGAGTCGAGGGTCGATTCCAAGAACATGCGAGACGGCCGTCTCGACGAAACCGACTGGACCAAGATCAGCCATGGTGTCGCTCGCCTGTCTGAGGCCCCGATCTGGATCGATGACAATCCAGCTCTGACGGTCATGGATATTCGCGGTCGTGCCCGCCGGCTCAAGTCTCAGGTCGGCGATCTTGGCCTGATCGTGGTCGACTATATCCAGCTGATGACCGGTCGTTCCGGTGCGGAGAGTCGCCAGGTCGAGATCTCGGAGATCTCCCGAAACTTGAAGGTCCTCGCTCGCGAGCTCGAGGTTCCCGTCGTTGGTCTGTCGCAGCTTTCTCGAACGTTAGAGTCTCGCCAAGACAAGCGGCCGATGCTCGCCGACCTTCGCGAGTCGGGCGCGATCGAGCAGGACGCCGACGTCGTGATGTTCCTCTACCGCGACGAGGTCTACAACCCCGAAAGCCAAGATCAGGGCATAGCGGAGGTCATCATCGCCAAGCACCGTAACGGCCCGACCGACACCATCCGGTTGGCCTTCCTGCCGCAATACACCCGCTTCGCAAACATGGCCCGAAACCCCGCGCAAGCAATGTAGGGGAGGGGTTCCCGCGACGGATCAGGGCCTCGCTTGAGTTTGGACAAAATGGTCTAGTGGTTCATTGAATTTTGGTTGGACCAGCCGATTGTCCACCATGTCGAAATGTACGACCCGTCTTGCCCCGCTGTTTTTGGCGGTATCAATAGTCGCCGCAGCGTGCGGTTCGAGTGGGCCCGCTAGCGACCAGGCGCTCTCTGCTCCAGACACGCAAAGCTCTTCCAGCGATGCACCGAGGCTGGACGAATCCGACGACGAAGCCTCGACCAGCAGCACCGTCACTCCAACAACGATCGCCCCAACCACTGTCACCCCAACGACGTTGGTCGAGGCTCTGGCCTTCCAAGACGGCGAGACCCTTGCCGGAAATCAGTTGTGGACCGACGTTTCGACGGTGTCGGTCGCGTGGACAGTCGACTTTCCCTCCGATCCCGCTATTGAGATCACCGGAGCGTTCAGCTCAGGCGAGGGATTGACCGTGCGTTGGTTCGATCCGCTCGATGGCGATGTTCTACTTATGCTGCGAGACGACCAGGTCATGCGCGCCTTCCGCGTCGGCAATGAAGTCTTCATTGGCGAGATCGGCGAAGAACAGCGTGGCTTGTTCTTCGCGCAGCTTCTTTCCGAAGTACTCACACCACTTGAAACCGGTGTGCTGCCGAACTCGGCGAACACCTTCGTCGAGGTCAACGGCGTCCGCTCAGAAAACCCCGACGTGTTCTATGCGCTCGCACCCGATGCCTCCGAAGGAACGATCCTTTTGGGCAATGAGTGGACCGTCGATGTCGCCGATCAGGGAGCAATTACATACCCGATTCCCGAAGGCGAGGTCGTTCTCGTTCGAGAGGAAGTCGGCAACTCTGGCAACGAGCTTCTCCGAGACTGGTATCTCGATCAGGCTGGCTAACGGCTACTCGCTGGCTTGAGAGGTCAGCGGGGAGGATAGGAGCCACGTCAGCCAGTACAAAGTACTGATCGTGATGCGTGGAGGGAGTCGTGACTCCTACCCGTATCCCACTGAGTGTCCGGCGAGGGCGAATCACCAGACACCTGTAGCATCGGGCGGGTTCACTTCGACCTTGAGAGAAATCGGTGTTTGCCCAAACTCTTTTTCTTGGCGAGAACCTGCTGCCGCTGCTCGCCCTTGCCTTTGGCGGTGCCCTCGTTGTGGGTCCGCTGCTTGCTTTGGTCAAGCCTCCCGAGAACAAGCGCAACGAAACCGATCTTGATCGACCTCCGCTGTTTCGCACCCTGATGTTCGTGGTGCTGGGAGCAGTAATGGTGATCTGGGCCCTCGCGAGCCTGATCTCGGGTTAGATACGCCCCCGGCCGCGTGGCGGAACGCGACCGGGGACTTCCTGAAAAGGGACGGCGGTTCCCTTAGCAGGCGTGCCTACTCTAAGTACTGAATTTCGATCTCGGAACGAACGAAATCATTGTTTGGTCAGTCTTCAAACCGACACTGGGCTGAACGCTGCTTGTGGTTGTCAGGCGCCCTGGCTTGTGGAGAACGTTTGTTTCAAAATCGCCATCTCCACCGCGACGGTGGTCGCCTCTTCACCGACGTTGTGGCCCCCCGAATCCTCGCTTCGTGCGAGTGCTTGATCGACGTTCTCTACGGTCAGTACACCCATGCCAATTGGGGTCCCGGTGGCGAGTTGCACGTCCATGATCGCTCGGCCGCATTCACCAGCTACGAGCTCATAATGAGTGGTCTCGCCCCGAATTACCGCGCCGATCACGACGATCCCATCAACGGATCCAGACTCGGCGAGATACTGCGCGGCAAGCGGAAGTTCGTACGCCCCGGGTACCGACAATTCGGTGATGTTGTCGACCCCGTAGCTTTCGAGGCCCCGCAGCGCACCCTCGTGCAATCGAGCAACGATGTCGGCATTCCATCGAGTGCCAATGACACCAATGCGTAAACCCGTTGCATCTAGGTCTGGTGTTGAGGCTCGGTCATCTCCCGTTGCCATCAGGAGGACTCATCTTCGTTGGCCATGAGATGGCCCATGCGATCTCGTTTGGTGTCGAGGTAACGAGCGTTGCTCGGGTTCGCTGGGATCTGGATTGGTACACGCTCGACGATCTCGAGTCCGTAACCGGCAAGCCCGCCGAACTTTGAGGGGTTGTTCGTCATCAGGCGCATGGTTGAGACGCCGAGGTCGGCGAGCATGTTCGCTCCCACCCCGTACTCGCGGGAGTCCACGGGTAGGCCCTGGGCGGTGTTGGCATCGACCGTGTCGAGTCCCTCACCGTCTTGCAGTGAGTACGCCCGGATCTTGTGACCAATGCCGATCCCGCGGCCCTCGTGGCCGCGAAGGTAGACGAGCACCCCGCACCCGGCTTCCGCGATCATCGCGAGTGCCGTCTGCAACTGATGGCCACAATCGCATCGTTCCGACGCCAAGATGTCGCCGGTCAGGCACTCCGAATGGACTCGGACCAATGGCGCCTCACAACCCTCGACGTCGCCCATCGTGTAGACGAGGTGTTCTTCGCCGTCGACCAACGACCGGTAGGCATGGGCGGTGAAGTCGCCGTGCACTGTCGGGATAACCGCTTCCGCGAAGTGCTCGACGAGCTTCTCACTCTGACGGCGATAGCGAATGAGATCGGCGATCGAAATGAGGCGCAAACCATGCTCGTCGGCGAATGCTCGACAGTCGCCGAGGCGTTTCATGGTTCCATCGTCGTTCACGATCTCGCACAGCACTCCGACTGGAGCGCGGCCGGTCATCGTGCACAGATCGACCGCAGCTTCGGTGTGGCCAGCGCGTTTCAGCACGCCTCCAGGCCGGGCACGAAGTGGAAAGATATGGCCCGGTCGAGCGAATTCACCAGACGTCCGCTCGGGGTCGGCCATGGCCAACACCGTTCGGGTACGGTCGCCGGCAGAGATGCCGGTCGTGCAACCTTCGATGAGGTCGACGGTCACGGTGAAGGCGGTTCGATGCGACTCGGTGTTGTCGGCCACCATCAAGGGCAAGCGCAGTTCATCGGCGCGATCGTCGAACAATGGTGCGCAGATAACACCACTGGTGTGGCGAATCATGAACGCCATCTTTTCCTCTGTCATCGCGTCAGCCGCAATGATCAGGTCTCCCTCGTTCTCGCGATCCTCGTCATCGACGACCACGAGGAACTCACCTGCCGCATACGCGGCAAGTGCGTCTTCGATGGTGTCAAGCATGGCGTCATTTGAGGTGGTGTTGCTCATCTATTTGTTCTCCCGGAGAGCGAGTTGGCGTTCGACGTATTTGGCCAGAACGTCAACCTCGACATTGACGATTGCGCCGACCTGCTTTGAACCGAGCGTCGTGACCTCGGCGGTGTGTGGGATGACGGCGATCGAGAAGGATCCAGCCTCGAGCGAGGCAACCGTCAAGCTGATGCCGTCGATGGTGATCGACCCCTTTTCGACGATGTATCGCGCAAGCTCATCGTCGAGCACGAAGTGATAGCGCCAGGAGCCGTCGTCGTAGGACTCGATCTTTAGAATCGTGGTTGTGGCATCGACGTGACCCTGCACGATGTGCCCGCCCAAACGGTCAGACGCACGCACCGAGCGTTCGAGGTTTACCGGAGCGCCCTCGGCGAGCGCGCCGAGGCTGGTGCGTTCCATGGTTTCGGGTACGGCGTCGACCGCGAAGCCGTCATCGTCAAACTCGACCACTGTGAGGCATACGCCATTTACGGCGATCGACGCGCCCATTTCTATGTCATCTATGACGGTATTCGCGCTGACACGCAGGCGAACACCGTCACCAATCGGGTCGAGCGCGGCCACACGGCCACACTCTTCCACCAATCCGGTGAACATGTACCTTCCTCTCCCATCCGGACTCTTACCGTCGGCCCAGGAATCTCACCTGCTCAGCTGCACCACGGCTGTGGCCGCTCGTGGGCTTGTCGCCGCCACAGCGACCTGAGTCGTCATGTTGCGCATCACCACCGGTCGGGACTTGCACCCCTACCCCGAGGACTATTCAGTTGTGGCTCTAGCGTGCCCCGCGTTTGGCATCACGGCAACTTCAGCTGGCGAAGTTGCGGCGAGTGTGGATGCATCCTGCGCGTCCGCGGCGGCAATTACCGATTCGCTGGCGATCACAACACCGTCGATTTCAAGGGCATCGCGGCGAGCGGATGGTGTTTCGTACGACTTGATCGATCGCCCTCACGAACGAGGCTCCTTTCGCTATATGAAACGCGACGGAGGGCCCAGCTTCTCGCCAGGCCCTCCATCGACTTCAGTTCTGTTGGAGTTTGGTTACTTCGGGATGCGAAGAACCTGGCCTGGATAGATCAGATCCGGATCGCTAAGCATTGGCTTGTTCGCCTCGAAGATCTCTGGGTAGCGGTTTCCATCGCCGTAGGTGGCGGTCGCAATTGCCCAAAGTGTGTCGCCACTTTCAACGACGTACATCTCCGATTCGCTCCCATCATCTTTGGCGATGGTCAACTGCTCATCGACCTTCTCCACGCCGTCGGTGTTGCCAACAGCAAGGATGACGCGATCTTTGGTAGCAGCGTCGGCGGCTTCACCATCGATAAACGCGGTGCCATCGTCGAAGCGAACATCGAGACCCTTGACCTCAAGGCCCATCTTTCGGACGTACTTTTCCAGCTCGGTTGACTTGCGAGCCTCAGCCCGCTTTTCAGCGGCTACCTCGGAACGCCTCTCGGCTGCCTTGGCTCGCATGAGCTCGCGATTCTTGTTGCGCCGAGCAGCCATCTCGGCTGCCTTCGCGTCGGTCTTAGCCTTTACCTCTGCAGCTTCTTCAGCCGCGATCTCGTCGGTGCTCTTGCCAATCCCGATCTTGGCCCCAGCGTTGCGTACGAAGTCAAAGATTCCCATTACGTGTCCTTCCATAGACGGACCGGATCATGCAATAGACCGGCCCAATAAGACGCGCGCCTCAAGACGGCGCCTTGGTGTTCTTAGCAGACCGGACGGAACCGATGCTGTCTAGAGGGAAAATCTGGCCCTCGGAAACACCTATTGGTAGCTGACGAAATCGGGGACCGGGTGGGTCGTGAAATTCAGAACGTCGGCGGGTTGGAAGATCTGTGTGTCCTCATCGATGAAGAGCTTGAATCCGTTGTAGAACGGCGATTCGACCTGGAGCAGCCCGTAGGTGACCAGCTTGATCGCGCGACCGCCAAACCCGTCGGCGTGGATCACCGTGGCTAGGCCAGGCCGGTCGATGAGATCTTCTCGGTTGGTGATCATGCGCACCTGAAACTGGTGGACCATGAAGATCTTCTCGGGCAAGTCGTTCTCAACGACGAGGTCGGAGAGCCACGCCGAGACCTGGTTCACCTCGGCGGCACTGACCTGCCCAACGACCTGTCCGGGTATTTGCCCAGGGCCCATGCGCCATTCGGGGTCGAGGGCGAGCCCCACGTTGGGCCGTTTGAGGATTTCTTCGTAGCGCTGTGATTCGGTCAGGAAGTCGCTTCGGCCCGGCTGGATATCGAGGATCACATACAGACCAGCCTCCTCGGCAACGTCGACCCATCGTTGGACGTCTTCGATGTTGGACGGGGCACTGAAGTCCCCATCGGCTCCCGCCGATCGCTGAGCCACGGTGACGATCATTTCGAAGGCGCCAACAGCTCGCTTGTCCGGCGCATCAAATGGTGCTGCTGCCGCGTTGACTCGGTCGACTGCAGCTTCGGGGCCGGTCTCGCCGAGCACTCCGAGAGCGGAGGTGATGTGGTTGCCGTAGTAGGCGATCACTCGCTGGTCCTCGAAGACTCGATCTGGCCAAACAGGGTCGACGGTTCGTGGAGGTAGGTCCTCCGATGGGGTCCGGAGATCTGCGATCCGAGCACCGTTGCCGGTGTTGAGAAAGACCATGCCGACGACCCGTCCGCCCAGGGGGAGGGGTTCAGTCGGCTTGAACAACACGGTCTGATCACCGGCTCGTACAAACATTGTGCCGGTGGCTTCGCGCTTGCGATGGGCAACGGTGATGGACAGCCTGTCGTCAGACGCGAACTCGCCATCGATCTCAAAAGCGAAGCGTTCGATGTCGCCGGCATCATCGAACTGCAGCACCAGTTCGCGTACTCCGAGGCCATCAGGGTCGTAGTCGGCCCGTCGGAGAAGAGCGTCTGCGAATCGTCGGCGTTCGCCGAGGAATGTTTCATTCTCTCCGGGCTGGATTGCTCCCGTGTCTCGGGCGAGCTCGGTGGCGGTGGGCGCACGGCCGAAGACCTGTTGGTAGGCCGCTGCTACGAAACCTTGGCGTGAATTTTCGCCTACTTCGCTTCGAAACGCGTTGCTTGCGAGCACGCGGACGCGGACGTCATGGACCGATAGTTGGACGCCCAATGCGTCCATGAAGCGATCGATGTCTTTGGCCTTTGCCGGTCTGCCAAGGAAGTCGCGATAGATGTCGTTGATGGCGTTCTGTTTTGCCACCCGCACGTTGACCGTCTGCTCGACTTGAGCGCTCGCCGGTCGCTGAGTCGCGGTCGTCGCGAACGCTGCTGCAACTAGGACGAGGACGAAAACTCCCGCATGTATACGTCGCATGCGCTGACGATAGATGACCACGGATCGTGGTGGCGGGAGCCTTCGACAAAATTTGCCAAGGACGGTTTAGCCCGCGAGCGAGCGCACGAAAATTGCGATGACGACGTAGTGACAGGCCGCACCAGCAACGGTCAGTAGATGAAAGATTTCGTGATATCCAAAGCTCTTGGGCCACGGGTTCGGCCGATGCACCGCGTAGATCAACGCGCCGATGGTGTAGAGCCCGCCACCGACCAGCATCAAGGTAAAGCCGGCAACTCCGAGCGAGGACCAGAGATGGTTGACAACGATGAGCGAGCACCATCCAACAACCAGGTACGGAAGTGCGATCATCCAATACGGAGCGTCGGTGGCAAACACCCGTGTTGCGATCCCAAACAGGGCCCCGCCCCACACGATGCCAAAGAGGGTCCAACCTGGTCCGGCGGGTAGAGCGATGAGTGCGATCGGTGTGTGGGTTGCTGCCGTAGCAACAAAGATCATCGAGTGATCGAGGCGACGGACGATCGCCGCGCCTGGCTCCGACCAAACGTTTCGGTGGTACAGGGCACTGATTCCGAACAGGCCAACGATAGAGATCGCGTAGATCGCCATGATGAAGCGATCAGCGATTCCGGGTGTGATGACGATCAAAATGGGGGCGAGGGTGAGGGCGCTCGAGAAGGCGAGGAGGTGGAGGAAGCCTCGAAATCGCGGTTTGCCTTCACCCGTGTTCAGACGATGCGCCGTGCCGTGTTGGCTCTGAGGGGCGGCCGCTTCCCGGTCGGTCGCATCGGCGACGAGAACGCCGTCGGGTGGAGCAACTTCAAGTTCGACCATGAGCGGAGTGTAGAACTCGCGGGGCGATTTAGGAGGTCAATAGGCACACCGTCGGAACGCTGCATGAATACTTAGAATTTTCGGTGGCATCCACGCGTTGTATGCCACCCTCTACGGATGGCCTTAACGACTCGGCGTCATTCGTCCCTTGATCCTGCACCGCCAACCACGGTGGTGCTGTTTGGTGCAACCGGAGATCTATCCCGTCGCAAGCTGATCCCAGGGTTGTTTCACCTGCTCACGGTCGGGTTGTTGCCACACCTGCGACTTGTTGGAACGTCACTCGACGATCACACCCAGGAATCGTTTGTGGAATTCGCTCGGGTCACCCTGCTCGAATTCGAAGGGGACATCGACGAAGGCGAATGGGGACGTTTCGCTAGCCGCTTGCATTGGGCACCCGGTGGAACTCCCGAAGCGTTGCGCGCCGCTATCACTCGGGCCGAAGCCGATCTGGATCGACCACAGCAGTTGCTGCACTACTTATCTGTTCCGCCGAACGCTGCGATGTCGGTCATCAAGACACTTCGCGATGCGGACCTAGTAGAGAACAGCCGGGTCGTGATGGAGAAGCCCTTCGGAACCGATCTCGAAAGCTCTCGCGAACTCCATAGAGCGGTACACGAAGTGTTCCACGAGGACCAGGTATTTCGCATCGACCATTTCCTCGGCAAAGAGGCTGCGCTCAACATTTTGGCGTTCCGCTTTGCGAACGGTCTGTTCGAACCCATATGGCATCGAAACATGATCGATCACGTCCAAATCGACGTGCCCGAGGCCATTGGACTCGAACAACGTGCAGGCTTCTATGAGGACACCGGCGCCTACCGAGACATGGTCGTGACGCACTTGTTCCAAGTCATGGCCTTCACCGCCATGGAGGCCCCCACATCGATCGATCCGGCCGCGATTACCGAAGAGAAGAACAAGGTCTTTCGATCGATGCTCCCGATTGGCCCCGAAGATGTCGTGCGAGGTCAATACGTTGGCTACACCGAAGAAGATGGCGTCGATCCTGAATCTGACACCGAGACGTTCATTGCGCTGCGCGCCTACATCGACAACTGGCGCTGGGCCGGCGTGCCGTTCTATTTGCGCACGGGCAAAAACATGGCTGAGGGCAAACGAATCATCTCGATCGCATTCAAGGAACCGCCGAAGTCGATGTTCCCCGAGGACTCCGGCGTGGGTCAGCTCGGTCCCGACCACTTGACCTTTGACCTCGCCGACGAATCGAAGATGTCGCTTTCCTTCTATGGAAAGCGACCCGGCCCTGGCTTTCGTCTCGACAAGCTCTCGATGCAGTTCAGCGTGGACGAGGTGGATAGCGCGGGGGAGGTGCTCGAGGCCTATGAACGCTTGATCCTCGACGCCACCAAGGGCGACCGGACCCTGTTTACGACCGCTCGCGGTGTCGAGCGCCTGTGGGAGGTTTCCTCTCCGCTCTTGGAGAACCCACCACCGGTACGGCCGTACCCGAAGGAGTCCTGGGGACCGAACCAGATTCACCAACTCATCGCGCCTCACGCATGGCGGCTGCCATTTGAGCGGGTGTGGCGCGACTAACCGTCGGCTTCCAGGGTGCGATCCCCAACGAACACGCGGTGAGCGCGTCTTGCGACAGCAGTAGTTTGTCCGTGTGCCCGAATCTCCTTCGCTTGCTGACCCCGACACACATCTCATCTTTGACTGCGACGGAGTGCTCGTCGACAGCGAAGCTATTGCCATCAAGGTCGAGGAGAGCTTGCTCACCGAGGCTGGCTTCGCCATCTCGGCGAACGAGATTGCCAATCGGTTCGTAGGCCTGAGCTACGCGACGATGGCCGCGCAACTCGAAGAACAATTCGAGCGCCCGCTCCCCGAAGACCTCATGGAGAACGTGATGCGGGAAACACTCGATCGTTTCCCCGAAGAGCTCGAACCAATTGACGGCATCGGCTCGGTATTGGCTGCGAGCTCCTTGCCGCGGTGCGTTGCGTCCAGCAGCAAGCTCGACCGTATTCGGCTATCGCTCCGGCTGACGGAGCTGGACGCGTTGTTCGATCACGAGCTGATCTTCTCGGCGCAAATGGTCGAGAACGGAAAGCCCGCGCCAGACCTGTTCTTGTTTGCCGCCGAGCACATGGGTGCAGATCCGTCGACGTGCATCGTCATCGAAGACAGCCCGCACGGTGTGACTGCGGGAATCGCCGCCGGGATGGTTGTCGTCGGCCTGACCGCGGGTGGGCACGCCACCCCCGCGCTTGGTTCCCGACTCCTCGACGCGGGCGCAACCACGGTCGTGTCCAACACCCAAGAACTCGCTGCCGTTCTTCGGTCCTAGCGGACTTCATCCCGGCGAGGTCTGGGCGGTTGCTACTTCAGGTCAACGTGAGTTGTTCGGTGGGCGTCTCATGTTGGAGGAGCCAGCGCTTGGCATCGATTCCTCCGGCGAAACCGGTGAGCTTTCCGGAGCTTCCAACGAGGCGGTGACACGGGATGATGATCGATACCGGGTTACGTCCAGTGGCAGCACCCACGGCGCGCGCCGCCCCTGGCTTGGCGAGATGTTCGGCCAGCTCGCCATAGCTTTGGGTCTCCCCGAACGGGATCTCGTTGAGTGCGTTCCACACGTCGACCTGGAAGTCGGTGCCGACGAGATCGAGGGGTACGTCGAATGAGGTGCGTTCGCCCGTCAGGTATTCGATGATCTGTCTTTCGGCCTGATCGAGGATCTCGTGCTTACCCGGCTCGACTTCCTCGGCAAAGATCACTCGTCCGTCGCGCTCGATCGGCCACAGAACGGCACGAAGCCCGGCATCTGAGCCAATGAGCGTGAGCTCGCCAACCGGCGATGGCATCGTCATCGAAATAAGTGCAGAGGTCATATCAGTTGCTTCCCATCATGTCGCGGGTGGCCCATAACGTGCACGCGGCGTAGGACCGCCACGGCGAAAGGTGA
This sequence comes from uncultured Acidimicrobiales bacterium, assembly GCA_964441145.1. Classification (GTDB taxonomy): domain Bacteria; phylum Actinomycetota; class Acidimicrobiia; order Acidimicrobiales; family SHLQ01; genus SHLQ01. Next base: position 19,497 of record CAYTUB010000022.1, on the reverse strand, counting down.
GTGGTGTCGGTGATGCCCAACGCTTCGAGGCGGCGGCGGATCACGAGATCGGTATCGAGCATCACATCGGGGTCGCTTAGCGCTCGCATCGCAATCACGTCGGCAGTCCAGGGACCTACCCCCGGAAGAGCGAGGAGCTCTCGGCGAGTTGCTTCACGGTCCACGCCGAGTTCGAGGTGGAGGCGATTCTCAACGACGGCGAAAGCAACCGCTTGTATCGTCTTGACCCGTCTAGTGGTCAAACCAATGCTGGTCAGGTCAGCGGCGAGTACTTCGCCGGCCGTCGGGAAAGGCACGGGCTCGTCGACTTCGGTTTCACTCGATGCCTGGTCGGTCGAGGTGGCCCGGTTGACGAGTCGAGCCGAGAGGGTCCGCGCCCCAGCGACGGAAATCTGCTGCCCAACGATCGCTCCGATTGCGGCCTCGAACCCATCGACGGAACCGGGCACTCGAACGCCAGGACGCAACTTGCGCAGCTTTCGAAGCTGGGGGTCACGGGTGAGTGTTTCGTCGATATGGATTGGATCGGCATCAAGGTCGAAGAGACGTCTCACGGCGGCGATAGCGGGGGCCAATGTCGACAACGTCTTCAGCGAAAAGTCAGCCCAAACGCCCGCTGCGTCCTCGCCTGATGTGATCGAGATCGATGCGTCCGTACCATCGAGTCGTAGAAGACGGCGGTAACTAGTGGAGTCTCCAAAGGTCACTCCCGGGATCCCGTGGCCGGCGAGAAAACCGAACATCCACTCGTGATCGATCGGTGCGCGTGCCGGGAGCCAAAGCCGCAGCTGCATAGCTTCGGAGGAACCGTTGCTCGTCTCTCCCCGGGCTCCTCGGGCCTTTCGAAGTTCGCTCGGGGTTCGGTCGTACACCGAACGAATCGTGTCGTTGAATTGGCGAACACTGGAGAATCCAGATGCGAAGGCAACGTCGGTAATCGGCATCGTGGTTGTTTCGACAAGGATGCGTGCAAGGTTGGCTCGGTGTGCTCGAGCGAGTGCTTTGGGCCCGGCCCCGAGCTCGGCGTTGAGTAGGCGGTTGAGATGACGCTCGCTTACATGGAGCTGCTCGGAAAGACCAGCGACACCGACCCGGTCGATCTCACCGCTCTCGATCAATCGCATCGCACGTCCGACCAGGTCGCCCCGGTTGTCCCATTCAGCCGAACCCGGAGCGGCGTCGGGTCGACACCGCTTACACGAACGGAATCCCGCCTGTTGCGCCGCCGCAGCTGTGGCGAAGACCGAGACGTTCGAACGCTTCGGTCGTACTGGCGCCGGACAGCTCGGTCGACAGTAAATACCGGTGGAGGTGATGCCTGCAATGAACTGTCCGTCGAAGCGACGATCACGCGAAACCAAGGCGTCGTAGCAGCGGTCCTCATCGAATCGAAGCGGAGTCATAGCCAACATCATGCCGTGAACACGTCGCCTTGACTAGCGGTTTTCAGACATCCAACTGAGACACTTAGGGACAGTCCCTAACTGTCCCAGTTAGCCGCGGGCGAGTCGTCCCCGCAGTGCGCGTAGTGACAGGGTTTGGCTGATCGCGCCGAGAATACCAATGGCCAGGATCGCTTGACCAAGGGCGACAAAATCCCAGCTATCTGTAAGCAGTGACCGCATGCCTTCAAGGACGTAGGTGATGGGATTGAAGCGCGCGATCCATCGCATCCATGGAGTGAGGTTCTCCAAGGGAACTGTCGAGGACGTAAGGAACGCGAACGGGAAGAACAAGATGAAGCTGGACGCGACCGCACCGGGATTCGCCGTCTTGAGCGCGATCGCGTACGGGAACCCTGTGAACGCGAGCCCCCATAGAGCGCCGATCAGAATGAACACCACAAGCCCGAGCGGGCCCGTTCCAAAGCTCACCCCGAGGAGTATTCCCAGGATCACGACGGGGATGCAAAGGAACACGACGAGGGCGAAGTCAGCGACCATGAGCCCGAGCAGTAGCGGCAGCCTTCTCGCCGGGCTCAGTAGTAGTCGATCGAAATAGCCCTGCTGGATATCGGTGACCAGGCCGGGCGCTCGGCTGATTCCGGTGACCGCGAAAATGATTCCCGTTGGAAGCTGGAAGCTTCGGTAGTTGAAGTCCTCGGTGATCGGGAACGCTTCGGTGAGATCCTCGAGTGCCCCGATGTTGACGATGTAGAAGAACGCCGGGATGAACAAGGCGGGGACAAACGATTCAGGTTCACGCGGGATCGCGCGGATGGCGCGTCCCGCAATAGTGAACATGTCTTTGAAGAACCCAGAGGGCTTGGCCCGCACATCGGAGCGGAGCACGGGGCTTGGTGCTTCGGCTGTGGTCATGCCGATACCTCAATTCGGTCGCCGGTGAGTTCGAGAAATACATCGTCGAGGGTTGGGGTGCGCAACGTCAGTTCGGCGACGTCCGCGCCGATGCCATCGAGCGCGATGGCGACAGGGGAGACCGCGGCTGCGCCATTGCTCACCGACACGAGCAGCGACTTGGGTCCCCGTTCGACCTTTTCGACGGCGTCGAGTAATTCGAGGGCCGCGACGGCCGGTTCATCGTCGGAGTTCAGCCGGACCTGGACGACGTCGGAGCCGACGGATCGCTTGAGTTCGTCGGGGGTGCCTTCGCCAACGATTTTGCCCGCGTTGATAATGCCGACCCGGTCGGCGAGTTCGTCTGCTTCCTCGAGGTACTGCGTGGTGAGAAAGATCGTGGTCCCGAACTGTTGGTTGAGGGCGCGCACTTCTTCCCACACGCGGGCTCGGCTTGTCGGGTCCAGGCCGGTAGTTGGCTCATCGAGGAAGAGCAGGTCTGGGTTGTGCATCAGTGATGCAGCGAGATCGAGACGTCGCTTCATACCGCCGGAGTATTCGCGAATCCATCGATCGATCGCATCGAACTCGATCAACGTCGATAGCTCGTCGATGCGTTGTTCGACTTCGTTCTTGGTCAGGCCGTACAACGCGCCCTGAAGCTGAAGGATTTCGCGTCCTGACTGCTTGTCGTCGAGCGACGCGTCCTGAAGGGCCGCGCCGATACGAAGCCGAATGTTTTCCGCGCCGGTCGCTACATCGTGTCCGAGGACCGTGGCGCTTCCGCCCGTCGGTTCGAGCAACGTGATGAGCATTTTCACCACGGTCGACTTGCCTGCGCCGTTCGGACCGAGGAAGCCGTAAATCTCGCCCTTCTCGACGGTCAGATCCACCCCGCGAACAGCATGGACATCGCCGAAGCTGCGGGCGAGGTCTCGCGTTTCGATCACATAATCCACGCGCAGCACGCTAGCCGGTCGACCGAATCGTCCGTACGTCGCATCACGACGGAGACCACGGGGGAAATTTCTGGAGCGTGTCTACGTTCTAGCTACCAGGAGGCTTATAGAAGCAGTGATCCACTTTGAGTCTTGGTACCAGCGTGAGTACCCCCGAATCGTCAACACCTTGACGCTTACGACCGGCGACAGCCAGGTCGCGGCCGATGCTGCGTCCGAAGCCTTTGTCCGAGCGCTCGCAAAGTGGGATCGCGTGTCGGTGATGGAACGCCCCGGCGGCTGGCTCTACAAGGTGGCTCTCAACGACGCCCGCAAACGACTCCGCAAGGCACGCCGCGACCGTGACACTGCGGTCAGCGTTTCCTGGGCGCCGTCGCCCACATCGCCAGTAGAACCCGATCACGAATTGTGGTCAGCCGTGGCTCGCCTTCCGAAGCGAACGCGCGAAGCCGTGGTGCTGCGTTATGTCGCTGACCTGACAGAACCTGCGATCGCCGACGTGCTCGGCGTTCGACGAGGCACCGTTGCCACCATGCTGCGTCGTGCCCACCAATCTCTTGCCAAAGAACTCGGCCCCCGCCGAGTCGACGAAGGAACCATGCTCCGTGTCCTCCAATGATGAATTTTCCCCAGAACTAGCCGACGCTGGCCACAGGCTTGCGGCGCGACCAGGCGCGATCCCTCCGCCGCTCGACTCGATCCGCGTCGAGGTGGCTCGCCGGCAACGTAGTCAGAGGTTCCTCACCGGCGGACTAGCGGTGCTCGCCCTTGTGGCGATCGTACCGATTGCTGCCTTCTTCTTTGGTCGGAGCGGTGGCGACCCCGGGGTGGTCACGGCCGCATCCGATACCGAGGTTTCGCAGGCCACGGACGATTCTGCGACGACGACGTCACCTGTTCCTGTGGCTGCAAGCGAGACACCGGTTGCCGATGCCCTTGTGTCTCAAGCGGGTGACTTCGACGTCGATCTCGAAGAGAACGTGAGCATCCAGATCCAAATCGGTGACCGCGACTACAGCCTCGAGATCGTTGTCGATGACGAGGCGCAGGATCGTGCCGCTCAAGCGGAAGCAGCAGCCGAAGAGATCCGCATCATCGACGACATCACGATTTGGTTGCGGGATCTCGATGGCCAGACCGAGGCATCGGCGCTCGTCGACGACGATACCTTCGCTGCTGCGACAGGACCCCGCGATGAGGTCATCGACGCGCTCGATGACCTCAGTGACTTCGCCGAGAGCGCCACTCCCTTCTTGAACGGCGATATCGATATCGACTCACTGCTCGGTGAAGGCTTCGCCGAGTCGTTTGGTGAGGATTTCGATCCTGAGGCGTTCCTTGGCGAAAACTTCGATCTCGATGATTTCCTCGGGGAGGATTTCGACCCACAGGATTTCCTCGGTGAAGACTTTGACCTCGAGGGCTTGTTCGGCGAGGACTTCGACCCGGAATCGTTCCTCGAGGATGGCGAGCTCCCCTTCGATCTCGAAGGACTCGGCGAGGACGGCTTCGACCTCGGTGATCTTGGTGGATTGAGCGAGCAGTTCGATGAGCTTGCCGAGTGTTTCGGTCCTGCGATCGAGGAGGCCCAGGCAACGGGCAACTTCGTTCTGCCTGAGTGCGACCTGGCCAGATAACACAGCCCCAACCAACACTCTGCTGGACGGGGCGGCGAGTACTCTCGTCCGATGGCAGAGACTTTCCACCTCGGACTCGATACCGCAATGCTCGGTGGGGCGACCTTGGCGATTGTGCCGGGCGATCCGCAGCGGGTGGAGAAGATCGCAGGCTTGCTCGATGAGCCGCAGTTTCTCGCCTCACATCGAGAGTTCACGTCGTGGCTAGGCAAACTCGACGGCACGACCATCGTCGTGTGCTCGACGGGTATCGGCGGTCCATCGACGTCCATCGCAGTCGAAGAGCTGGCGCAGCTCGGGGTACGGACCTTCTTACGTGTCGGTACGACGGGCGGCATCCAAGCCGATGTCCTCGCCGGTGACGTGATCGTGACCACCGCGTCGGTGCGCCTCGATGGAGCGAGCAATCACTTCGCGCCGCCCGAGTTCCCGGCAGTCGCCAACTTCGCCTGCACAGAGGCGCTCGTGTCGGCGGCGAGAGCCGTGAGCGAACGTGTCCACGTGGGTGTCTCTGCATCGACCGACACCTTCTACCCCGGCCAGGAACGCTACGACACGTTCTCTGGTCGGGTCGTTGAACACTTCCGCGGCTCGCTCGATGAGTGGCGCTCGATGGGGGTTCTCAATTACGAGATGGAGTCCGCCACCTTGCTCACCATGTGTGCGAGCTCTGGACTTCGAGCTGGTTGCGTCGCCGGAGTGATCGTCGCTCGCGACGACGAAGAGATCCCCGACATGGAGACGGTTCGCAAGAGCGAGAGCACCGCGGTCGACGTCGTGGTGGCAGCGGCACGCTTGCTGATTAACTAGCTCGACTCATGTGGCGATCAACACTGCACCGAGGCTGACACCGCCCACCAGAACAGCAGCGATCGCCCCGAGGAGAAGAGGCGCCCCGCCAAGCTTGCGGAGTCGGCTCAGTTGAACCCCAGCGCCTAGGCCAACGAGCGCAATGGCGAAGATCATTCGTTCGGCGGCGGCGACCGTGTCGACGACGACGTCGGGCACGAGGCCGCTGCTTCGCATTGCCAGGAGAAGAAGGAACCCGAGGACAAAGCCAGGGATGAGTGGCGTTGTGCCGGTCCCCGTTGGACTTTGCCGTTGTCGGCGAGCACTCACCCCTGCAACCAACGGTGCCAACAGGAGAACCCGTGTCAGCTTGACGACGACCGCCGCAGCGAGAACTTCGGGGCCACGTGTCGCGCCTGCGGCAACCACCTGTGCAACATCATGGATGCTCGCTCCGGCCCAGATTGCAAACTGTTCGTCGTTCAGGGCGAGCCACGAACCGAGTGCAGGTATGGCGAACATTGCAATCGTGCCGGCCAGCGTGACCAGCCCGATCGCTGCGGCCACCTCTTCCTCTTCCGCGTCGGAGGTGCTTTCCATTGCGGCGATGGCTGATGCTCCGCAGATCGAGTACCCGGTGGCTATCAACAGCGACAGCGGACCCGATACCCCTAAGCGGCGGCCGAGGGCTTGGGTCCCAAAGAACGTCGCGGCGACAGTTGCGGCAATCACGGCGATCACGGGAAGACCGAGCTCGCCGACCTGGGCCACCGACAATCGCATGCCGAGCAACACCACTCCGACTCGCAGCAGGCTTTTGCCTGCGTAGTGAAGGCCTGGGCGAAATCGCTCAAGACCGACGGGCGAGTTCCCCAGCATCATTCCGACAATGACGGCGACGGTGAGCGTCGAGATGGTCCCGAAGGATGCAAGCCACCACGCTGCGACGGCGACTCCTGTTGCAAGAAGGAGACCCGGCGCCAGGGTGACGGCGTCATGGGTTGAGTTCGCTTCGGGTGATGTGGACCGAAGTGGTCTGCGGAGAAGGGGCGGCAATGCCATAACTTCAGCGTGACCTGTCGACACCGTGTCGCCTAGCCCCCATGTAGCTCTTAGTCCATAGAATCGTCCTATGGATAAGGAGACACCGGGCACAGCCATGAAAGAAAAGGGGTCAGACCCCTGTCATTTCACCGCGCAATGGACAGGGTCTGACCCCATTCATTGCGCCGGTCTGGGTTTCGCACCTAGGTGAGACCTGGTCCAGACTTTCGCGGTGAAGTATGACTACGTGATTGTGGGCGGGGGAAGTGCTGGGTGTGCGCTGGCGAATCGCCTCAGCGCGGACCCCAGCAACTCGGTGCTCGTGCTCGAAGCCGGCCGCAAGGACTGGCGCTGGGACGTGTTCATTCACATGCCAGCCGCACTCACGTATCCGATCGGTAGTCGCTTCTACGACTGGAAGTACGAGACCGAACCCGAGCCACACATGTTTGGGCGCAAGGTGTATCACGCTCGGGGCAAGGTGCTCGGTGGGTCGAGCAGCATCAACGGCATGATCTTTCAGCGGGGCAACCCAATGGATTATGACCGGTGGGCGAAGGCCGACGGCATGGAGCACTGGGACTACGCCCACTGCCTGCCGTACTTCAAGCGCATGGAGAATCGCCTCGTCGGCGGCGATAAGTTCCGCGGCGACGATGGCCCGCTCGAACTCGAGACGGGCCCGGCCCGCAACCCGCTGTTCGACGCGTGGCTCGCCGCTGGTCCGCAGGCCGGATTCCCGGCAACCAGCGACGTCAACGGCTTCCGCCAAGAGGGGTTCGCGGTGTTCGATAAGAACGTGAAACGCGGCCGCCGACTCAGCGCTGCCCGGGCGTACCTACACCCGGTGCTCGATCGCCCGAACCTGACCCTCGAAACGCTCGCTACAGCCGACAAGATCCTCTTCGACGGCAACCGCGCAACGGGCGTGCAATACCGACGCGGCCGCAAGACCAAGGTCGTCCACGCGGAGAACGTGGTTACGTGTGGGGGAGCGTTCAACACGCCACAGCTGCTCCAGCTCAGCGGCGTTGGCGATGGGGAGCATCTCTCATCGTTGGGCATCGATGTGGTCAGCGACCTGCCGGGCGTCGGCGAGAACTTGCAGGACCATCTCGAGGTGTACATCCAGCACTCGTGCAAGGCGCCGGTGTCGATGCAGCCCTACAACGCCAAGTGGCGCATGCCCTTCATTGGCCTGCAATGGCTGGCCCGTCGCGGCCCGGCCGCAACGAACCATTTCGAGGCAGGTGCCTTTGTGCGCAGCAATGATCAGGTCGAGTACCCGAACCTCATGTACCACTTCTTGCCGATCGCGATTCGCTACGACGGCTCGTCGCCCGAGGGCGGTCATGGCTATCAGGTGCACGTGGGCCCGATGTACTCCGACGTGCGCGGCAGCGTCAAGATCCGCAGCACCAACCCACGCGAGAAACCAGCGATCGTCTTCAACTATCTGTCGACGGAGAACGATCGCAAAGAGTGGGTCGAAGCCATTCGCACCACCCGCCACATCATGAGCCAGCCCGCCTTTGGCCCCTACGACGGCGGCGAGGTCTCACCGGGTCCCGAAGTGGAAACCGACGAGCAGATCCTCGATTGGATTCGCCGAGACGCGGAGACGGCGCTGCATCCGAGCTGCACCGCCAAGATGGGGCCAGCGTCAGACCCGATGGCCGTCGTCGACCCGCGCACCATGGCAGTACACGGAACCGAAGGTCTCTACGCCGTCGACGCTTCAGTGCTGCCCGCGGTGAGCAACGGCAACATCTATGCCCCGGTCATGATGATCGCCGAGCGGGCTGCCGACATGATCCTCGGCAACGAACAGATCGCCGCCGACTACACCGAGGTGTACCGCAACCCCACTGCCGGCCAATTTCACGACGGGGAGAGCTAGACAGACTCGGGCTGTTGCTCTTCTTCGAGTGTGGTCTCCTCTTCAAAGGTTCTTTGGACGTACCAACTGCTGCCGACTGCGCCGATCAATCCAGCGTTGAAGGCACTAAACGGCGATGCGGTAAGCGAGGCGGCTACTCCGATGACCACGAGCAGGGCGATCTTTACGCCAAGCGGCCAAGATCTTCTCGAAAAGACCAAGGCTGTCGTGAAGCCACCGAGAGGGAACAGGAGGAGCCAGTTCAACGCGAGGTTGGCCAAGTCAGGACCGTCTCGCCTCTCGATTGGTTCGGCCTCGTCGATGGCAGTTGTCCAGGCTTCGCGATCGACCAATTGCAGATCGGCGAGCGATGCTTCGATGTCGGTCGAGGCCAACTGATACACGAACTCTCCATCGGCCCAAATGACAAAGTTGCGGGCGGCCTCGTCGACCCCGAGTCCTCCGAGATCGGTGGTGGATTGATCGATCAGATATCCCGATCGGCCAACTACATCGACGTCGATTTCGGTGATCGCCAGGTTCGCAAACTCGGCGGACACATCATTTACCAGGAACGACAAGAGGGCGGGCTCGGCCGGGGTCTCGATCGGGTTGTTGTCTGGGAGAAAGTAACGCCAAAGGGTTTCATCAACTGGGGTAACGAGGAGGGAAAGGTCCCCGAAATCGAACGACCAGTACTGCTCGAACGTCTCGCTAATCGACGCGCGACCCCAACTTGCCACTATGACTTGAGAGCCGGGTACTACATCCCAGTTGAAGTTTCCCAATGGCACGACTTCACTCCACAGCTCATCGAGCTGTTGCTGGCTCTCGATGTTGGCAGACCATCGCCTTTCCACACCTCCAGACCGGGTGATGCCAATCATTGGCGCAGAGAAGGACGAGGGGTCGGTCGAGAAAGCAACCGCGCCCCAATCGTCGAGCTGCCACGTTGGTGTTGTGCGACCAAAGAACTCCAGCGGCGTCCCATCGATGAGCAGCGGAGCGGGCAATGGATTTTCCGAAGCATCATCGGCGGGTTGCGTGGCGGTACTGGCCGGACGGTCGTTGCCGAGGGCCCCGAATACCGCAATGCCGGCTGCGATGAGGATCGTCGCCAGAGCTAGGCGGAACACCCACGCGCCTCGCGGGCCGCCAGGGTTCGGGGTGGGCGTTTGGGTATCGGCCCAGATGTTCGCAGCGCCACGGGGCTCGCCGCGTTCGGCGCGTCGTTCGAGAAGTTCGGTGCTCACGTCTGGCTCGTTTCGTTTGGTACCTCGGGATCCTCATTGAGCAGCCCGCGCAGTTGCTCGCGTGCTCGGCTCGCCCGTTTGCGGACAGCAGCGGACGACAGTCCGAGCTCGGTGGCGACTACATCGTGGGGAAGCCCTTCGACGTCGGCCATGAAAATCACCGCGCGATCGGTCGGGGCGAGCTCATCGAGAACGGTCAGGTCCGAGGGGTAGTCATCGATGGTGATCTCGATTTGAGACAGCTTCGGAAGCAGCGCCCGAAAGCGGCCAGCTCGACGTCGCTTGTTCGACACCTGATTCACCATCGCGCGTTTTAGGTATGCCTGGGGTTGGTCGAGGCTGGTCAAGGTGTGCCGATGCAACGTGGAGACGAGGGCGTCTTGCACAAGGTCGTCGGGGTCCATATCGGCGTCTCCGACGACGGCTGCGAACCGCCGAAGATCCGGGTAGAGCGCTTCGAAGATCGCATAATCGGTGGCAGGCGGCGCGTCGGTTCGATCGCCACGTTGTGCCACCGTCGGCTGCGCCTCCATATCTCTATGACACCGGACTGGCCCGATGTGTGACAACACGTTGCCGAGGACCACGATCAATGGTCGGTGCGAATAGCGGTCTGGTCGTATGGAAGTGGGCCAATAACGGAGATTTCGTGCGGAGATTTGGCAACCAAGGGGGCTGTTCCGAAGTTCTTTTCATCCTGCTTGTCGCCGGTCACGTCAAGGTCAAGAAACATGTAAGAGGTGCCTTTTTCGAGGTGGATTGGGAGTGCATTTCTTGTCTCCTGGTTCCCGCAATACAACCCCCCACAAATGGAGAGACACACAATGCGTAAGCACCAAATCGTTGCACTACTGATGGCACTTGGACTCATTGCCGCAGCATGCGGAAGCGACGTAACCGATACCGCCGCTGCTGTTCAAGCAGAGGTCGAGGAAGTCGTCGATGGCGAAGATGAAGCCATGGAAGACGACGAAGAAGCGATGGAAGACGACGAAGAGGCCATGGAAGATGAAGCCATGGAAGACGACGAAGAGGCCATGGAAGATGAAGCCATGGAAGATGACGCCATGGAAGACGTCGTTCACGACCTCAACCTTGCACAAAGCGACCTCGGCCAGATCCTGACCGACGCTGACGGATACACCGTCTACCTCTTCACCAACGACGAGCAGGGTGCTGGTACCAGCGCATGCGAAGGCGACTGCATCGCAGCATGGCCAGTTGTTGGAGAGATCACCTCACCAAGCGGCGCACTTGACGCTGACCTTGTTGGCTCGATCGAGCGCAGCGATGGCACCATCCAGGCGACCTACAACGGTTGGCCTCTCTACCGTTTCGCGAACGATGAGGTCATTGGTGACACCAACGGCCAGGGCGTCAACGACATCTGGTGGGTCATCGATGCTGAAGGTAACGCAATCGCGTAACTCCCGCTGAGCCACAACGGCTCGCACAAATTCCCCCAAACGAGCCGGCTCGCATCGCTAAATGGTGCGGGTCGGTTCGTCGTTTTGGCCACAACGGCGAGGGCGGCTACCTCTTGAGAACGTGACCCGTTTCGTTGGTACGTTCGGTTGCGGTCCGTTGCACGAAGCCATCGTCATCGATGGAACTATCGGTGTTCGCGCATCCGCCATCGGCGTGCGTCTGGTAGTTCACTCGGACGGCGTTGATGTCGTGGCGCGTTCCGTCCATCCCGATACCGACGAGGTCACTCCAGCGAACAGCCGCAGATGCGTGGTCGCAGTGGGCAAAGACCTCACTCCACACAACGGGGGCCCCAAGATGATCGACATCGACCCAAAGGTCGCGAATGACGGTTTCTTGCCCGCTTGTTTCGTCGACCACCGAACCTCGCCAACCTCTCTCGGGCGATCGGTAAACCCGCAAGGTGTACCGGGTCCGTGGTTGCCAAGGAAAGGTGCGGGTGTTGATGTTGTTGAGTGCCGATGGCAGGGCCGAGACCGAACCATCCAGTTCTCCCGCGCCATCGCGGTAGCCGCCCCAATTCACTGCACCGCTACCGGGGTAGCTCGGGTGGTGCTGTAGCCCGATGTGTGCGCCACCGATTCGGCCCGTTGGCCCCATGAAGCTCACCTGCAAAGCCCAGAAGTAGAGCATCGAGACCGACGGTGGCTCGATGATCTCAATGGTCGCTCGTACCTCGGCGAGAGCAACGGGGGGCGCCTCCCAATTGAGATGAAATGACGATGCCTTGTTGCTCGACGTCGGCGCGCCGGCAATCCGAGGTTCATCGGCAGCGAGTGAACGTTGGAGGAGGCGGGAAAAGAAGCCGGTCACGGGACAACCGTAGTGGGGACAGGCGGCTCACCTAGATTGTCGACGTGACTCTCACGCAGATTCCTATCTTTCCGAGTGGTGGTTTCGATGGCACCGCGGCGTTCTACGGTCATCTCGGATTTGTTGAGACAGCGCGTTTTGGTGAGCAGTACCTGATTCTCGAGCACGAGCTCGGGCTGGAACTGCACTTCTATCCGGATACGGTCAAACCACGGACGAACGATCACGGCGCCTACGTGCGATTCGATTCTCGCGACGATCTCGACGCGTTGTACACACGATGGAACGGTCGCTGCAACACGCCCGCCTTTGCCCGGGTAGCGGGCAAGATCGGCCGCCTCCACGCAGCGGTCGACACCGACTACGGCCTCCGCGAGTTCGCCCTCATCGACCACGATGGCAACCTGTTGCGTATCGGCGGTCCACTGGCTTCGTAGGGCCGACGGAAAACTCAGCTCATGAGCTAGCGCCTTTGGTGTCAGCGCGCGTGGCTAACGTGCAACCACGGTCCAACCGCTATCGAGGGAGCGCCCTCCAACGAAGAGACATCATTGGAGAACCCCATGTCACAACTGATTGAACCCGAGCGCCCGACAGCCGACGACGTCCTGGCAGAACTCACCGAGCATGTGCAACTTCTTGCCGGTCCCGACGCGCGACCGCGCCCCGAACAAATCGAGGCGGTTACCGCAGTCGTCGCTGGCCGAAAGCGAACGCTTCTTGTTGCTCGCACCGGCTTTGGTAAATCGGCCGTCTACTTCTCCGCGACCAAGATGCTGCGATCTCGCGGGTGGGGACCGAGCATCGTGATCTCCCCGTTGCTCGCGCTCATGCGAGACCAAGTCGCCGCGGCCGAACGGTTGGGCCTTCGCGCCGAAACGATCAACTCGGCAAACGTCGACGACTGGGGCGAGGTCGAAGGAGCGCTGTTGGCGGACGAAGTCGACCTTCTCCTCATCGCTCCCGAACGACTCGCCAACCCGGGCTTTCGGGAGCGAGTGTTTTCCATGATGCTCGCTCGGCCGTTTGCACTCGTGTGCGATGAGGCCCATTGCATCAGCGACTGGGGTCACGACTTTCGTCCTGACTATCTGCGGCTGCGACACGTCATTGACGAGTTGCCCTCTTGGTCGCCGATCTTGGCTACCACCGCAACGGCGAACCAACGAGTTACCGACGACGTGGCCTCCCAACTTGGTTCCGAGACGGTCGTGCTGCGCACGAGCCTCGATCGCGAGTCTTTGCATTGCTCGGTGATCGAGCTCGCCGACGATGCCGAACGCTTGTCCTGGGTGGCCGATCACCTCGGGCAGATCGATGGCTCTGGCATCATCTACACCCTCACCGTCGATCAGGCGACCACCGCCGCCGACTGGTTGCGTCGCTCGGGGCATGAAGTGGCCGCCTACTCGGGGTCGACGCCCCCCGAGGAACGAGAACTGCTCGAAGCCCAACTCCGCAACAACGAAATCAAGGCACTGGTAGCGACGTCTGCCCTAGGCATGGGTTTCGACAAGTCCGACATGGCGTTTTGTATCCACCTCGGGATGCCACCGACGCCGGTGGCCTACTACCAACAGATTGGACGTGCCGGTCGCGGTATCGACCATGCTGAAGTGATCGCGTTGCCGCGACCCGTCGAAGACGAACGGATATGGAAGTGGTTCGAGTCGGTGTCGTTGCCCTCCGAAGAGGTATGTCATCGAGTCCTAAAGGAACTCGACGTTCGTCATCCAACCTCGATTCCCAAGCTTGAAGTCGCGGTCAATATGGGCCGCTCGCGGTTGTCGATGCTGCTCAGCATCCTCGACGTTCAGGGAGCGATCCGTCGAACCAAAGGTGGGTATATCCGGTCCAGCGAATCGTGGGCCTACGACGCCGAACTCGCCGAGCGCCTTCGCGAACTTCGCGCTGACGAAGCCGATCAAATGCGTGCGTACGCGCAACACGGACAGTGCCGTCTTCGCTATCTGCGTGAGCTACTCGATGACGCCGAAGCGGCCAATTGCGGACGGTGCGATCGATGCATCGAAACCAGTGGCGGTACACCCCGCTGGGAAGCTGTCGTCTCCGACAGCGTGCAGGCGACCCGCGATCATCTACGTGGAAACGACGTCGGCCTGGAACCGCGGCGCCAATGGGCGACCAACCTCGATGAACCAAAGGGCCGAATCGCAAAGGACCGCCAGGCATCATGGGGGAGATCGCTCAGTCGTGTGGGCGATGGTGGATGGTCACCAGAAGTGGAAGGGCTCCTCGACGGGACCCGAACCGAGCTCAGTCCCGAGCTACTGAACGGCCTTGTTGGAGTGCTTCGCCGGTGGGACTGGCAGAACCGTCCAGGCTGGGTGTGCCCGGTACCGTCACGCCGACACGGCCGCGTCATAGACGCAGTGGCAAATGAGATTGGGCGACTAGGGAAGCTCCCCGTCTACCACTGCCTCGACCGAGACCCCACCGCGGGCTTCCAGGATGAGCAGGCCAACAGTGCCTACCAACTCGCCAACGTCTGGGGAAGGCTCTCGGTGTTGCAAGACCAGCTTCCCGAAGAGCCACTCCGGTCCCAGCCCGTCCTGCTAGTCGACGATTCGGCGTTCAGTAGATGGACCATGACCGTCGCCGCCTTCGCTCTCCAAGACATGGGCACAGGCCCCGTTCTGCCCTTCGTCCTCCAAACCCGCTAACCCCAGGAAATCTAGGAACGCTGGACATGAATAATTCATGCTGAGCGTTCCCAGATTCGTCAGGATCGAAGAAATGCGTGGGCCATTCGAACGAGTTCATCGGGAGCGTCGGTATACATCGACCACAGGATTTCTTGGATGTTCCAGCCGTGGACCTTGGCACGGTTGCGCTTTCGCTTGTCTCGCTCCATCGCCAATCTTCCTGAGTGGAACTTGAGACCGTCGAGTTCCCAGGCTTTGCGTTCGCTTGGCCATGCGAGGTCCGTTTGAAGAATCAGTGCGCCGTGGTCATCGGTGATGCGGTATTCGATCAGCGGTTTCGGGACGCCGCCGTCCACCAGAAGCTGCACGATCAATCGACTGAAGTCTGAAAGCGGGATCGTCCCATCCTCAAGTCGAAGCGCCAACAACTTGCGCATGGGTCCGCATCCGTTTCTGCCCTGTCGTGAGTGTCGGCGCAGGGAGAGGGCGAGTTCTTCCCACGACGTGTATCTACGACGAATTGCATCCTCGCAGAGCCGTTCGAAACGACTGAATGACACGACCGCTGCACAATCAAGCAACGTCCTTTCGATGCCGGTGCAGGGGATTCCTCGGCGTGTCGTCTGATCACGCATGCTCCACTGAGTGGATTGGTGAAGCCGAGACTCGTGAGTCGAACGAGTTGTCTTACTCACCGTGATCTCCAGTGGCGGCTGGTCGTAGAGGACGAGATCCCACAGCGCCGCGGCGCAGCGGTGCGATGCGACGCCCTTGGTATGTAGGCAGGTGGCGATGAGGCTCCCCTCCCAACTTTCAGCGGCGGCGGTGAGTCGGTAGGTCGATGGCAGCACGCGAATCCATTGCCCTGTCCGGAGCCGATAGTCGATTTGTTGTTTGCTCAAACCAGCGGCGATCGCCTGAGCACGGCTCACGTGCCCATGTTGATCTCGGAACAATTCGTCGACGCGAGCGTCCCTATCGTCGTTCGACATTGCCTTCTCCATCTCAGCCGCGCGCGGCCGTACGAGTGAAGGGGGAAGTGCAATTCCAGTCTGCCACCCGCCACTGACACTCAAAGCCCGGGGAATCTAGGAACGCTGGACATGAATATTTCATGCTGAGTGTTCCTAGATCGCCGAGTAGTAGGTTCGGGAGATGAATGACTTTCCGATCGAGCGGGTGCGGGCGGATACGCCGGCGGTTCGCGATGTGGTGCACTTCAACAACGCTGGCAGTGCTTTGCCCCCGACGATCGTGGTCGACACCGTTGTCGACTACTTGCGACGAGAAGCCGAGATCGGCGGCTACGAAGCTGCGGCCGAAGCCGCCGAGAACCTCACCGCCACCTATAGCTCCCTCGCCGCTCTCATCGGTGGCCGTGCAGATCAGATCGCCGTCATCGAGAATGCGACACGGGCGTGGGACATGGCGGTCTACGGGTTCCCCTTTAAGCAGGGAGATCGAGTCATCACGGCCCGCAGTGAGTACGGAAGTAACCTCCTTGCGTTCCTGCAACTTCAAAAGCGCTTCGGCATCGAGATCGTCCTCATCGAAGACGACGCCGATGGCCAGATCGACCTCGATGCACTTGACGTCGAGCTGGAGCGCGGTGCCGCCATGGTTTCGTTGTCCCACATCGCGACAAGTGGAGGCCTCGTTAACCCGGCGGCCGAAGTCGGTCGCCGGTGTCGTGCCCATGATGTGTTCTTTGTGCTCGACGCGTGTCAGTCCCTCGGGCAAGTTCCCCTCGAGGTTGCGGAACTCCATTGTGATGTGCTGTCAACGACGGGGCGCAAGTACCTGCGCGGCCCCCGGGGCACCGGCTTCTTGTGGGTGGGGGAAAGGGCGATGGAAATACTCGAGCCCCCACTTATTGATCAACACGCTGCGGTCTTTACTGCCGACGACGCCTATGAGCTGTTACCCAATGCCAAGCGCTTCGAGAATTGGGAGCGGTACTTCGCCGGCCAACTCGGCCTCGCCGCCGCCGCTGACTATCTCCTTGAGCTCGGGGTGGAGCAGACCACATCACGGCTTCGAGTCCTCGGCGCTGAGCTTCGCGAACGGCTAGGCGAGATCGACGGCGTAGTGGTGCGTGACAAGGGCCGGGAGCGCGGCGGCATCGTCACCTTCACCGTCGACAACGTGCCCGCGACCGAAGTGAAGGCCAGTCTGGCCAACGATCGAATCCACACGTCGGTCTCGGTTGCGTCGACGGCTCGTTACGACCTCGGTGGTCGGGGTCTCGACGAAGTAGTCCGGGCCTCGGTGCATTACTACAACACCAGCGAAGAGGTCGACAGATTTGCCGCTGCCCTACAGCAGCTGTCCTGAAGCGATCTAGGAACGATCAGCATGAATAACTCATGCCCAGTGTTCCTAGATTCCCCGGGCTAGAAGGCGGCGCGGATGGCCCACAGGTCGGGGAACACGGGTCGAAACAGCGTCGATTGCAGGTAGGCGGCCCCATCTGAACCACCCGTTCCCGGCTTCGTGCCGATCGTGCGTCGCACCATCATCACGTGGCGGTAGCGCCACTCCTGCAGCTTCTCATCGAGATCGGTCAGTAGCTCGCATAGACCAATGAACGCCTCGTCCTTGTAGCACGCAACGATCACCGCTTGAAGATCTTTGTTTTCTTCGATCGGGAGGGTGATATCGCGATTGAGGACCTCGGCGGGCACATCGTGTCCGGCACGATCGAGGGCTCGAACGAAGCCGTCCCACAGGCTTGGCGCCTCAAGGCGTTGTTGGAGGCGAGCTCGTTCTTGCTCGTCATACCACTCAAGATCGACCCGGTCCTTGGTCCCGAGGATGAACTCCAGCTCACGAAACTGACTCGATTGGAAGCCGCTGGCGTTGGCCAGAAACGAGCGGAAGCTAGCGAACTCTGCAGGGGTCATCGTTTCGAGCACATCGATTTGGGCGATCAGCGTTCGGAAGATTTTGATGACCCGATGAAGGTGATGGCGTGCGTTTGAGATCTTGTCGGCGTCGAGCCGGGTGATGATGTAGTCGATCTCATGAAGGACTTGTTTGAACCACAGCTCGTAGACCTGGTGGATGATGATAAAGAGCGTCTCGTCGTGCTCGGGTTTACCCGTGGCCCCGTCGATCGAGACGCATCCCTGTAGCGACAGCAACTCTGGGATCTTCAGATAGCTGCGGTAGGTGAAGTCGTCGTCGAAGGAGGACGCGAGTTCTTCGGAAGGCTTAGATGTCTCGTTCACTGAGCCTCCGATGATACGGCGTCGCCGCCCGCGACAATGAGAGCACCCTTGCCGCCATGCACGGTGCTGCAGTTCCAACAGGTTCGGACATCGAGGTCAGCATCGAACGCGTCGAACAGAGGAGGCAAGTCTTTGTCGATCTCCTGCACCTGAACTTCGACTCGATGCACGCGCTCGTTGCAGTTCGTACAGCACCATTCGAAGCCATCGAGCTCGCCGGGGGCACGGGCGTACTCAACGACCAGGCCGATCGAGTCCGGGTCGGGCCGTTGCGGTGAGTGCCGCAGATGTGGGGGCAGGAGGTAGATCTCACCCTCCCGAATCGGCATCGGGAAGGGCTCGGTCCCGTGTTCGGGCCACAACCACAGCTCCATATCGCCCTTGAGCTGATAGAAGAACTCCTCGCGAGGGTCATCGTGGAAGTCGTTCCGCCGGTTTCCACCGCCGACCATCATGATGATCATGTCGGCCTCACGCCAAACCTGCTTGTTGGCGACCGGTGGGACGAGCTCATCGCGATGGTCGTCGATCCACTGCTGCAGGTTGAACGGTCGACGACGCGTTGGATCGCTGGGGTCGTACTCGGTCATGGTGTTCCTGTCGTCGCCGGACTCTCGATCAGGCGCTCGCTCACGTCCCAATTTACCCAACACGGTTGCCGGTGCGGAGCTAGCGTCGCTAGATGAGCTTCGTATCCCTGGTAGCCCTGCTGGTCGATGACTATGACGACGCCATCACCTTCTATACCGAGGTGCTCGGATTTGAACTCGTAGAGGACTCACCATCGACCACCACCGACGGTCGGTCGAAACGTTGGGTGGTCATTCGTCCCCCCGGTGCAGAGGCCGGCTTGCTGTTGGCCAAGGCCGACGGCGAGAGGCAGGAGGCCCTGGTCGGCCAACAGCACGGTGGTCGCGTCGGCTTCTTCCTTCGTGTCGATGACTTCGACTCGACACTCACCGCGCTCAGCGAGGCCGGAGCGACGATCCACGGCGAACCTCGCGAGGAGCCATACGGAAGGGTGGTCGTCTTCCAAGACCTCTACGGCAATAAGTGGGATCTCTTGAAGGCTTAGCCGCCAAGGGCTCCGCCCTTATTTTGGCGGCACGCGTTCAAGAGCAACGATTCGCCGCACTCGCCCATTCGCTTCGCTCGGTGTGCTCTGCGGATTGCGAAGGCTTAGCCGCCAAGGCTCCGCGCCGTTCGCTCCGCTCACTAACCGAGTTTCGTCTCTCCGATCCGAAACATCGCAGCAACTCTGGCGGCACGCGTTCAAGAGCAACGATTCGCCGCACTCGCCCATTCGCTTCGCTCGGTGTGCTCTGCGGATTGCGAAGGCTTAGCCGCCAAGGCTCCGCGCCGTTCGCTCCGCTCACTAACCGAGTTTCGTCTCTCCGATCCGAAACATCGCAGCAACTCTGGCGGCACGCGTTCAAGAGCAA
>CAYTUB010000021.1:0-34835 GCA_964441145.1 uncultured Acidimicrobiales bacterium | reverse complement strand
ACCCACGCCCACGTGTAGAACGCAGGGAAGGCGAAGGCGAGTATTGGCGGATACCACCACGGGCCATAATCGAGTTGATGATCTGCAATGACCTGATCTCGGGACTGGTGCAGCAGTGACAACCCGTCGGCGGGGTCGTAGCCAAGGGGGTCACCCGTTCCGTCGGTGGGTGGAGGTGTCGCGGTCATCCCGCTGCCACTCGTTGGGCACGTGCAGACCGGTTCAGCAGTGCCAGGTGGGAAAGAGGATCGACGAAATCATCCGAGCCGCCATGATGCTCGGTTTTAGTTTCCATATGGCCAACTTAACCGATAAGTTTCCATTTTGTCAAGTACAAAGGACCGGCCTCCATCGGAACTATCGACGTCCAGCGACTAACCGTCGGTAAACGTGGCGGGGTCGCGGCGGGTTCGATCGACCCGAAGTTCGAGAACGTCGGGTCGGCTGTAATGGCCGGTGGGGTCAAAGTTCTGTCGGGCTTTGCCCACTTCGGCGAGGTCGAGATCGGCGTAGATGATCGTCTCGGCGTGCTTATCGGCCTCGGCCAGCACGGTGCCGTCGGGAGCGACGATGATCGACCCTCCACTTGCGTAACGGTGATGGGCATCGGCCATCGCATCGCGCACTGCGAGGTCGGCGGGGAGATGTTCTTCCCGCAATACCGCACCACTGCTCACGACAAACACCCGTCCCTCCATCGCGACGAAGCGGCTGATGTCGCGAGTGAGCTCGGGTGAACCCGGCCAGGTAGCGATGTGTACCTGAGTTCCCTGGGCGTACATGGCGGTGCGCGCCAGCGGCATCCAGTTCTCCCAGCAGTTGAGACCCGACACCGTTACTTCGCCGAACTGATGGGCCCTCAATCCGTGGCCATCACCGTCGGCCCACATCAGACGCTCGCCATAGGTCGGCTTGAGCTTGCGGTGGGTGCCAACCAAACCCTCGGTCGGGTGGATCGCGGCGAGCGTCGCATAGACCGAACCACCCGAGGGTGCTCGCTCCACGATGCCGAGATACACGAACGCTCCAGTATCGGCAGATGCAGCGATCACCGGGTCGAGATCACCGCGGGCCACGTCGACTGCGCTGGCGACGTATTGCGCAAACGCGGCCTTTTGCACTGGGTCATTGAACGTTGCGGCATCGGTGAAGTCGGCCCATGAGGGGTATCCGGCAACGTAGGTCTCGGGAAACGCGACCAGCTCGGCGCCTTCGCCAGCTGCCTCTTCGATCAACGTGACGACCTTGGCAAGGGTCGCGTCGCGATCGAGATACACGGGTGCGTGCTGAATAGCGGCGACTTTCATCTACTCGTCCTCAAACAGTTCGGGAGGGAAACCGCCAGTGCTGACCGGACCCCACCGGGTCGGGGTGATCACGATTGCGCACTTGCCCTGGTCGGTCATCGCCTGGCGATACTCGTCCCAGTCGTCGTGTTCGCCGCTGATGCACCGGAAGTACTCGACCAGCATGTCCGCAGCGTCGGGCATGTCGATCACCTCGGCGTCGCCGTCGATCTGCACCCAGGCGTCGTTGAACTCATCACCCATCACCGCGATCGATGCGTCAGAGTTCTTGCGGATGTTCCCCACTTTCACCCGAGACGGGTACGTGGCAATGACGAGCCGTCCATCGGCGATCTGGCCTCCGGTCACCAAACTCATTTGCGGGCGTCCATCGGCACGGGTAGTGGCGAGCACCCACTTGTGCTTGCCCGACAGGTAGTCGGCCAACCCATCGGCATCAACATCGGTGGTGGTTGCGATGTACTTCGCGCGCCGGTCATCTCTTGGCAACTTCTTCACATTGCCGAACCTAGGGCGAAACCATGATCGTTGTCATGCGGAAGCACGTTCGTGCAATAACCGGACAGGAATCTCGACCAAGACCATCGCCCAATTAGGTGAAATCCGCGGCTTGGCGCGAGGTCCACTGCCACTGACCTGATATTTCTCATGGTGAAGTAGTGAGCAATCGCTCTACTGCGAGCGAGTAGCCACGGTCACGATGAGGTCATGGCGAATTGCATACACCTCAAATCCGTTGTCAAGACCTTTCGAACGAACGATGGGAACGGAACGATCCGAGCCGTCGACGGCATCGACCTCGACATCGGCCAGGGCGAGATCGTTGCGCTGCTCGGACCGAACGGCGCGGGCAAGACAACGGCACTCGACATGGTGCTCGGCTTCACCAAACCCGACGAGGGCACGATCAAGGTATTTGGCGGCGCCCCAACCGAAGCGATCCAAGAGGGTCGGGTAGCCGCTGTACTCCAGACTGGAGGCCTACTCCGAGACATCACCGTGTTGGAGACACTCACGCTCTTCGGATCTACACACCAATCACCGCGACCGATCGACGATGTACTGAACGTCGCGGGACTCACCGACGTTGCGGGCCAGAAGATCCAAACGTGTTCGGGCGGCGAGCAACAGCGAGTGCGCTTTGCGATCGCCTTGCTCGGCAACCCGGACCTGTTGATCCTCGACGAACCGACCGCGGGGATGGACGTCGAGGCTCGTCGAGATTTCTGGTCATCGATGCACAATGAAGCTTCAGCTGGCCGCACCATCCTCTTCGCAACCCACTACCTCCAAGAGGCTGAAGACTTCGCCCCACGAACTGTGCTGCTCGACCACGGCCGGATCGTCGCCGACGCAGCCACCAGCGAGATCCGCTCCCACGGTGTGCAACGCACCGTGAGCGCTCGGTTCAAGACACAAGAACTCGTTGCGGCGCAACAACAACTCACAGCGCTGCCCTACGTCAACCATGTGCGTCTCAACGCAGATCGACTGACTATCTCCACCACCAACTCCGACGATGTTGCACGAACTGTTCTTGGAGTACTCGATGGCCATGACCTAGAGATCCAACACGAATCACTCGAGGACGCCTTCGTCGCCCTCACCACGGCGGGAGCAAACACATGAACATGACCTACTTCTCCTTAGAGATCAAACGCATCATCCGCGACCCCATGGTGCTGTTCTTCACCGTTGGATTGCCGGCTGTCTTGTACCTCATCTTCGGGGTCAGCCAGGAATTCTCCGATGAGCCGATTAATGATGGCAACGTCGCAATGTGGATAATGATTGCCATGGCGGCATACGGAGCTCTGAGTGCAACAACAGGTGTCGGCGGGATGACCGCGCTCGAGCGAATGCAAGGCTGGACCCGCCAACTCGGGCTTACCCCGATGTCACCGGGCCAGTTCCTTCGCGTCAAGGCCCTGACCTCGGCACTCTTGGCAGGAGTAACGATTGCAGCGATCTATACGCTCGGCGCGCTCACCGGAGCCCAAGCTCCGTTGAGCGTGTGGATTTACTCGGCGGTCATCTTGATGTTCAGCGCGATGACATTCTCGCTCTACGGCTTGTCGTTTGGCCTGGCGCTCAAATCTGAGGCCGCATTGAGTGCGAGTGGCGGCTCGCTGGTACTGCTCGCCTTCTTCGGCAACATGTTCTTTCCGCTTTCGGGCTGGCAGCTGACGGTCGCGAAGTTCACGCCCCTCTACGGCTACATCTCGCTCGCCCGACGCACCCTCTCGGAAGGCCAGGTCCTCGACGGCACCACTGGGGAACTAATTCCCGAACCACTATGGCAAGTGCTCGCCAACGTCTCCTTCTGGACTGTCGCACTCGTGGGCATTGCCTTCCTGCTGCTCAACCGAGCAAAGGGCCGCCAGTGAGTGCCGCACAAACCAAGTCAGTCATGGCGGACAGCTCACCCATTTGGGGTTTCTTCGCCAACGTATGGTTGCTCTTCTTGGTGTTTCCGCTGGCCGCGTTCCTGACCGACGAAGAACTCTCGGAGCCGCAGATAATCGCCGGAGTCGCCTTGATCGTCGCGTTCGCGGCATGCCATGTCGCCGGGTACATCTCGGCACGTTCGCCAAGTGCGACTCACGCCCGACAGGTCGGGTGGTTCCTCGGGCTGATCGCCATTGGCGTCGCAGGGCTCGTAGTCGCTGGGCCAGACATGATCGGCGTCGCTCCGTTCTTCACCCCCTATGCCAGTGTCAACTTCTCGGTTCGGGCAGCCTTCGCCACACTCATCGTGACGCTCGCATCCATCTTTGGAGTACTTCTGTTAGCTGACTTCAACGATGGCCTCATCGTCATTCCGCTTATCGTCTTCGCAGTGGGATGTGGCTCGATCTTCGCCCGCTTCGCTGCGGAGGGTGAGGCCGACGTCGCCGCAGTGCAAAGCCAACTGCAACTAACCGAAGAACGATCGCGGGTGGCCCGTGACGTCCACGATGTGCTTGGCCACAGCCTGACGGCCGTGATCTTGAAGACCCAGGTAGCCGAGCGTCAGTTGGCTTCGATCGAATCACCGTCCGGCGAGGTGATCGAAGCTCAGACCCAACTGCACGAGATCCACGATCTCTCGCGTCAAGCGCTAGCCGAGATTCGAGACACCGTCGACGGTCTGCGCGCCACCACGCTTCAGGGCGAGCTCGCCGCAGCACGGCTCGTCCTCGCCGACGCGGACATCACGCTTTTGGTCGATGGCTCCGAGTCGAAGGTGGCAGATAGGTATCACTCGGTACTTGGCTGGGCGGTCCGCGAAGCCATCACCAACATCGTGCGCCACTCCCAAGCGACGACGTGTCGTGTCGAGCTTGCGCACGGCCCTACGCTCATCCGCATCTGCGACGATGGCATCGGCTCGTCCAACGCTCCCGAAGGCAACGGGCTGATCGGGCTTCGACAACGTCTCGCTCGCCACGATCTGGAGTTGCGAATCGAGGAGCCGTCAGCCGGAACGGCTATCTCGGTGGTGCAGGCATGACAGACACAATCCGTCTCCTCCTCGCGGACGATCAAGCCCTCGTTCGTGGTGCACTCGCCGCACTTTTGAATCAGGAGTCCGACCTCGCGGTCGTAGCTGAGGTGGAACGTGGCGACGAAGTGCTCCCAGCGATTGCCGCCAACGAAATCGACGTCGCGCTCCTCGATATCGAGATGCCTGGTCTCGACGGCATCGACGTCGTCGCACAGCTCACCCAACGCCGCGCGAACGTGCGCACACTCATCGTCACCACGTTCGGCCGACCCGGCTATCTACGTAGGGCGCTCGATGCGGGCGCGAGCGGTTTCGTTGTGAAAGACACCCCTGCCGACGAACTCGCCGATGCAGTCCGACGAGTGCACCAAGGACTCCGAGTGATCAACCCAGACCTCGCCGCACAATCACTCATCGACGGCAACAACCCGCTGACCAACCGAGAGCAGGAGGCGCTACGCCACACACTCGATGGCACCCCCGTCACGACAATCGCAAGCGCGATGTCGCTATCGGTTGGAACCGTGCGGAACTATCTCTCGAATGCTGTCGCCCAGACCGGCGCAGCATCGAGTTCTCAAGCCGCGGTGATCGCCCGCGAGCGTGGCTGGCTATAGCGGCACGTCCAGTGCGCGTTTCACGCTTGAACTCTAAGGCGCGAGCTGGACTACCGTCGGCGCTATGAGCTCCAACGCCCTGACCGAGACCATCGCCGAACTGCGCAATTCGTTCTTCTATGGCTCGCGCAAGAACCTCAACTACAAGTTTGTCAACGACCTGAGCGACGCCGAGTTCGGTGACTTCCTCGACGAGTACTTCACGGCAGCCGGGCAGATGACAGACACCGGCGATGCCTCGGCACTCATGGACGTCCACTACCGGTGGCAGATCGTTGGATACCGAGGGCATCTCGGCCAGCCCGAAGAGTTCGCCCATCGCCACACCGACACGCCGTGGGCGTCAATGAGCAAGCCGCTCTCGGAAAGCCGCGTTGCGGTCATGACGTCGAGTGGGCACTTCGTCGACGGCGACGACCCCAAGCCTCTCGGGATCGAGAACATGACCCAAGAGGAAGCTGAGGATCGGATCATGGAGACGATCAAGGACCCGCCGTCCTTGTCGGTGATTCCAAGTGGTACACCCTTCGAAAACATTCGCGTCCGCCACGGCGGTTACCCCGTCGAGGGAGCTGTCGCCGACCCACAGGTGGTCCTGCCGCTACGGATCATGGAGTCGCTCGAAGCCGCCGGAACTATCGGCGAGTTCGCCAAGGACTCCTACTCCTTTGTCGGTGCCGCAGCCCAGGGACCGATCAAAAAGCGCATCGGACCCGAATGGGCCGAGATGCTTCGCGAAGCCGAAGTCGACGCCGTTCTGTTGGTGCCAATTTGACCGGTTTGCCACGTGTCCGTGGGACACGTTCAGCGAGCAATCGAAACAGCCGGCATCCCAACAGTCAGCGTGTCGGTGAAGTGCTTCGGTCACGTCGCCGAGCTCATGTCGGTACCACGCGCGGTGATCACGCAACATCCTCTGGGTCGCCCGTTGGGAGCACCACACGACGTCGACCGTCAGCGGGCCGTGATCGAACAGGCGCTCTCTTTGCTCGATGCAACGGAGCCAACCATCGTTGAGTTCGCCGAGTCTTATCGAGTTCCGCCTGCCTAAACGCGGCCGTCCTCAGTTCGAATCGGCACCAACATGCACCAAGACATCCTCTAGCGGCTTACGAGCCAGGTCGGGAACGCGCACTCCCTCGAGCGGATAGCCAACGGGAAACAGCACAAAGGGCCGCTCGTTCTCCGGCCGGCCGAGCACCTTCGACAGAAACGCCATCGGCGATGGGGTATGCGTCAACGTGGCGAGCCCCATGTTCTGCAGCGCAGCAAGAAAGAGGCCCGCTGCAATCCCGCAGCTCTCCTTCACGTAGTAGTTCTTTCGCCGCGCGCTATCGGGTCGCACCTCGTAGCGCTGCTCGAACAACACCACGATCCACGGCGCCACCTCGAGAAACTCTTTGTGGTAGTCGGTGCCGATCGGTGCGAGCGCTTCCTGCCATTGCTCATTCATCCGGTTTTCGAGATAGTTGACCCGCTCCTCTTCTTCGGCAGCGACACGAATCTTTCGCTTGAGCACGGGGTCGCTGGTGGCGACGAAGGTCCACGGTTGTTTGTGTGCACCCGACGGGGCCGTCGATGCGGTTGCTACAGCCAATTCGATGAGCGACGCGTCTACCGGCTCGTCACTAAAGAGCCGCACCGAGCGGCGTCTGTCCATGAGCTCTAGGAATTCGTTTCCCCGATTCTCGGCCTCCCCGTGGGGCACCAAGACAGGGTCATATTCGACAAAGGGATGCTCTTGGGCGAGAGCCTCGGAGGGGTACGGATGCTGATACAGCGACTCGGACATGGTCAAACGCTAGTCCTCATGAAAATCACGGCGCACTTCCCAACGCATCGACCCGATCTCACTACTAGAGTGCGAGTCGCAGCTGCCTAGAGAAACGAGTTCCTCATGTTCAACGCCATTGCTTCACTCGCAAAGCATCTTCCCGCAGACGAAGTCAGCGCCCACTGCGACGGCCCTTGCGGCGTCTACGATCCAGCGTCAGCCCGTATTGCCGCCGAAGCCGTGCTCTCGATGACCAAGAAGCTCGTTGACGCTGGCCCAGCCACCACCCTCGAAGCTCAAAACACCCAGTCGCGCTACATTTCCATCAAGGAAGAAGAGGCCCATACCTGCAAGGAACAACTCCTTGTTCTGTGGACCGACTACTTCAAGCCTCCACATCTCGAGCAGTTCCCTGAGCTCCACACCACCTTCTGGAACGCAGCAAAGCTCTGCTCGGAAGCAAAGGTCCATGTCTCGGTCGAAGTAGCCGAGAAGCTGATGGCCGCTGTCGAAGAGATCCACCACATGTTCTGGAGCTCCAAGGGCCGCGACGACGCCTGGGTAACGGCGAGCTAATCCATCCATCCTGATGTGGGCGTTCGGCTTGGCCGGGCGCCCGCATACCTTTCGGACATTCATGGCCACCTTTACAAAGACCGCAGTACCAAAAGCGGGCCCAATCGAATTGACGCTCTGGCTATTGCGTCGACGTCGGCGCTATCGAGTCACCGGCGAATCGATGTACCCAACCCTCTCGGCTGGGGACGTTGTTTTCGTCAACACTCGCGCACCGATCAACGAGAACGAGATCGTCTGTGCCCGCCACCCTCATGACCCCTCCATCGTGGTCATCAAGCGGGTGGGTTTTACCGATGAAGACGATCAGCTGTTTTTGTTGAGCGACAACCCTCACGCCCCAGATTCCGCAGACAGCAACCGTTTCGGCCGCCTCTCCCCCGATCGGGTCGAGGGCGTAGTCACCAGCATCTTGCAGTAGGCCCCACGGTCGGTGTGCAACCCGTCACCAGGTCGATTTTGCAGCGTTACGCACGAGTGCGAAACTCATGCACTCACTCGTGAGGTTGTCGCTGGCCAAGCAAGGCAGCGCAATGGGAACACCTAGGGATTTCTAATGACATCAATTCCGATTTCGACCGCTGGTCAACCACGCGTCCTCGCTGACGCTCTGTCGTTCGGGCCACTCGCGAACAGTCGGGTCCGCGACGTGGTCGCCGTCGTCGGCTTCGCCCTCTTGACCGCCGCAGCAGCGCAGATCTCGATCCCACTCGGGTTCACGCCCGTACCGCTCACCGGGCAGACCTTTGCCGTGCTACTCGCCGGTGGAGTCTTGGGAGCTAACCGCGGGGCCTCATCACAGCTGCTGTACGTCGCTATGGGCGCCGTTGGGCTGCCTTTCTTCGCCGATGGCGCCAGCGGTCTGCGGGTTGAGGGTGCCTTCATCCCAACGATTGGCTACCTCATTGGCTTCATCGTCGCCGCCTGGGTCGTAGGCCTGATGGCCGAGCGTCGCCAAGATCGCAACATCTTGTCATCCATACCGGCGCTGTTCGCTGGAACCTTCATCATCTACGCGATCGGTGCACCTGTTCTGGCGTGGCGACTCGGCATCCCACTTGCTGCAGACCTCGAAGAGCCAAGCGCGCTCAAGTTCGGCATCGCACCGTTCATCATCGGCGATGTCATCAAGGCCGTTGTCGCCGGTGCCCTTCTTCCAGCTACGTGGAAGCTCGTCAACCCCGACGACGCAACGAAGCAAAACTAGTAACAACGCAGTGCCCGGCGGAGGGGAACCCACCAGACATCGCGTTGGTTGCGTTGCTAGCTAGCCGAAGGTGATCCCATCGTGTTCTCTCCTATTTAACGTCGTGACTTGCCGACGTTAAACAGGAGGAACCCGCCCATTTTGCGCCGCCACTACCTACATCGAATGGGAGAGCAGGAATCCTTCGCTCAAGGCGAAACTATTTTTGAGCGGGCCGCTTTGTCGTCCAGTCGAAGGCTAAATGCCGCTGCTCGAACATGCGTTGAGGAAGGCATCGACAGGTGCTGT
This sequence comes from uncultured Acidimicrobiales bacterium, assembly GCA_964441145.1. Lineage (GTDB taxonomy): Bacteria > Actinomycetota > Acidimicrobiia > Acidimicrobiales > SHLQ01 > SHLQ01. Next base: position 25,579 of record CAYTUB010000021.1, on the reverse strand, counting down.
CACGAGCGTTTCTCCGGGGACCCCGAGCTCTGTCGATACCTGGCCGTGGTCGTAGGGACTGACGTCAGCCACCGATGCGGTGCCGCCCGACCCAAGGATTGACGCCGCGAGTCGTTCGGAACTGTCGATGCGCACATCGGCGCCTCGAGTGACGATGAGGAAATCTGGACCGACGTAAGGCTGCTCGGCGGAGAGTGCTTGCAATGTGGGCGAGCCATCGACCTGCTGTTCGTTCGTCGGGAACGCGAGATCGATGATGTCCTCCTCGAACGACGGAGGATCGGTGAGGTCTTGGGTGACGGAGTCGAGACTCACCACGCAATTGACGGCGTTCAGGCCGCTGCCCTGTTCGGTGAGTAGCTCGGGGTGGGTGCCGACGATGCTCACGAGGTGCGCACCAGAGCTGTGCCCGATGATCGAAACTCGATCGGGGTCACCGCCGAAGCTCTCGGCGTTGTCGATCGTCCAGGCCACAGCGTCTGCGACATCGTTGCCGAAATCGGGCCAGCGGACGTCGTTGTCCTCGGCTGCCAACCGGTAGTTGACCGAGACGAAGGTCCATCCTTGTTGGGTGTAGTGATCGGCCTTGACGGTGGTCGCACGAGTGCGCTTGCCACCCGCCTGCCAAGATCCGCCATGGACCCAGACCAGAATTGGGCAGCCTTCGGCGCCCGGGGTTGTGTGTACATCGAGGCTGGTTAGGTCGGGGTCCACGCCGTCGAACTCGGCGTATTGAAACTCGGTGCGTTCGCGTTCCACGCTGCCGCAGGCAATCGGCTCTCCAGGATTCAGCGCACCTACGAGAGCCGAAGCGCTAAAGAGCAAGAGAGCGCTCGTCGCGACTAAGAGCACTCCGCGAACAAAGGACGACATGTTCCGATGGTTGCCGAAAGAGGTGCTCTATACAACTAATTCCGCACTGAATTCACTTGCTCGCAAGGACCCCAAGGTGCGGTACGCAAGCCTGAGCGAACGCCCATCTGTAGCATCGAGCACGATGAGCACTACCTCTGCCTGGCCCTCCGTGTGATCGACCTGGCACTGGCGATCGCCGCCACGACCGGCATCGCTGTGGTGCTCCGGCTCGCCCGACACTTCAATCGCACCATCGAGGTCGTCATCGCAATGAACTACGTCGTTGCCGCCTTGCTCGGCATTGCTCTGGCGATCACCACCGGTGGGCCTGTTTCGGTGGAACCGGTGACGGTGCTCATGGCGGTCGGTGGCGGACCATTCTGGCCCGGAGCCTTCTACCTCTATGCCTGGGGTATTGCGACGTTCGGCATCGCCCGTACCGGCGCCTGGGCCCGACTCTCACTGTTGTTGCCCGTTCTGGTCGGGTTGGTGTTCCTCGGCGAAGCATTGAGCGGTCGTTTGCTCGTCGGAGTCTTGTTGCTGTTCGTGGCATTCGCCGCGCTCACCCCGGCATCGGCGCCGGTCAACACTCCAGCCGAAAATCCGAGTGGGCGTCCACGGACGCTGTGGTTCGCGGCTGCGCTCATCGTCGTCTTCGGCCTCATCGACGCGTGGATTAGCATCTTCAACGAAGTTGGTAGCGGGCAAGATCAGATCTTCTTCGCCATCTTGTTCGGCACCGCGGCGACCGTTTCGTGGGTCGCGGTATTCGCTCGAAGAGTCGAGGTGCGAATCCCCGACATACTGACCGGCATTGCGCTCGGCGTCTTGAACTTTGGGGTCAGTTGGTTCTTACTGCAGGCCATCGCTGGCGGCTTTGAGAACCGTTCGGCGATTGCGTTCACGCTGTTCTCCGCGGGCAGCCTCGTGATCATGGTGGTCATTGGCCGAGTCGTGTGGCACGAGCAGGTTCGCGGCCGCGAACTGGCCGGCGTGGCTGCCGCCATCGTCGCGATCGTCGCCCTCAACCTCTGAGCGATCACAACACACTCGACGAACCGTGTGCCACGCTGGTGACCATGAAGATTGCGGTTGTGCAGCACGAGATCATGTGGCAAGACCCGGAGGCAAACTTCAACGCGCTTCGTCCTCAGATTTCTGAGGCAGCCGCGACCGGCGCCGAGCTCATCACCCTCACCGAGACGTACTCGTGGGGGTTCACGATGAACACCGATGTCGCGCACGAACCCGAAGACGGACCATCCACCGCTTTCTTGCAGTCCCAGGCCGCCGAAGTCGGCGCGTGGATTGTGGGCTCCGTCCCGATTCTCGAACCCGACACCGAACGCCCGAACAACCGGATGGTGTTCGCCGGTCCGCACGGTGAGCTCCACACCTACAACAAACGTCATCCCTTCACCTTCAGCGGCGAAGACAAGAGCTACTTGGCGGGAACTACAGCCAAGACGATTCGCCTCGGCGACCTGCGAATCAGCCCCTCGATCTGTTTCGACCTGCGTTTCGCCGATGACTATTGGGCGCTCGCCAACGACACCGACTGCTACCTCGTGATCGCCAACTGGCCGGCTTCGCGCCGCGAACATTGGCGGACGCTGCTGCGGGCGCGGGCGATCGAAAATCAGGCGTGGGTGGTTGCCGCCAACCGCACGGGCGAAGATCCCAACGCGAGTTACTCTGGCGACTCGATGATCATCGACCCCTTCGGCGAGATCGTCGCCGATGCCGGTGAGTCCGGACCGGTCGTGCTCCACGCCGACGTCAGCCTCGAGCGAGTCGAACAGGTGCGCCGCGACTTCCCCTTCCTCGCCGACCGCAAGTAGCCGTACAACAGGTTGCCGCTCTCACGTCGCCGTATTGAACGATCGTCCAGTTGGTGAGTACGGTCGGTATATGAGCGCACCAAACATTTTGATGGTGATGGCCGATCAGCTCGCGCCGCACTTCACCTCGACGTACGGGCACCCCGTCGTGAAGACCCCACACCTCGATGCGCTCGCCGACCGAGGCACGCGGTTCGACAATGCGTACTGCCACTCACCGCTGTGCGCTCCCGCTCGGTTCACGATGATCTCCGGCAAACCCGTTTCAGCGATCGGCGCGTGGGACAACGCAAGCGAGTTCCCGGCCGCCACCCCAACCATCGCCCACTACCTCGGACTCGCCGGATATCGAACGGTGTTGAGCGGCAAGATGCACTTCGTCGGTCCTGACCAACTGCATGGCTTTGAGGAGCGGCTGACCACCGACATCTATCCGGCCGACTTCGCCTGGACGCCCGACTGGGACCACGCCGATGAGCGCATCGACAAGTGGTATCACAACATGGATGTCCTCGATGATGCTGGTCAGGCGATCACGACCTATCAGCTCGACTACGACGAAGAGGTCGGATTCGCCGCTCGGCGAAAGCTGCTCGACATGGCCCGTGATGACGATGACCGACCGTTCTTTTTGTGCGCGTCGTTCATCCATCCGCACGACCCCTATGTTGCTCGCCCCGATTGGTGGGATCTCTACGACCACGACGACATCGACATGCCAGCTCCGTGGGATCTCGAGTCGCTCGACCCGCACACACTGCGGATTCGCACCGGGATCCAGGCCGACACGATCGGCTACACCGACGATCAGGTTCGCAACGCTCGACACGGCTACTACGCAAACGTCAGCTACTTCGACGATTGGCTCGGCAAGCTGCTCACCACACTTGAAGAGACCGGTCGCCTCGACGACACCATCGTGATCGTCACCAGCGACCACGGCGACATGCTCGGCGATCGTGGAGCGTGGTTCAAGATGTCCTTCCACGAGCGTTCGGCCCGAGTGCCGCTCGTCGTCGCAGGTCCAGGCATAACGCACAGCGAGGTCGCCAATGCATGCTCACATCTCGATCTCTTGCCAACCCTGCTCGACGTCGCGGGGACGTCATCGGCAGAAATCGTCGGTGAGCTCGACGGAAGAAGCCTCGTCCCGGCGTGGTCGGGTGCTGACGATCCGGTCGATGAGACCTTTGGTGAGTACACCGCGGAGATGACCTCTCAACCAATGTTCATGATCCGGCGCGGCGACTACAAATACATCCACTGCGCCACCGATCCAGCACAGCTCTACAACGTCACCACCGACCCGCTCGAGCGAACCAACCTCGCCGATAGCCCCGAGCACGCGAGCATCGCAGCCGATTTCGCGGCCGAAGTCTCAAAGCGTTGGGACGAAGAGGAGATTCGGACGCGAGTCGTGGCGAGCCAACGAGAGCGCCATCTGTTGCATCGCGCCATGTCCGCCGGACCGCTCGTGTCATGGGATCATCAGCCCAAAGCTGACGCCGCGAATCAGTACGTTCGCAACCATCAGGACTGGGCAGAGTCGGGCCCCAAGATGCGCTTCCCTCCCTTTGAGCCATCGACACCATGACCGACCCCGCGACCAAGCCCGTGGCCGACATCGCACACGGCTGGGACCCTGATCCAAGCCGATCGCTCTCACTTCACGCCGACGCCTACACCCGTGATGCGTGGTTCGACGCCGACCAACGCCAGATCATCTCGCGGAGCTGGCAATGGTTGTGCCACATCGAGAAGCTGCGCGAGCCAGGGTCCTATGTCGCCGATGACATCGCAGGCGTTCCCATCGTTGCGGTTCGTGGCAAAGACGGCGAGCTGCGAGCGTTCTACAACGTGTGCAAGCACCGAGCGCATCACCTCCTCGAGGGCGAGGGAACAGTAGCGAACCTGGTCTGTCCCTATCACGCCTGGTCCTACGACCTGACCGGGTCTTTGCGTTCGGCTCGCCACACCAACAACCTCGAAGACTTCTCCGTCGACGACATCTGCCTCGATCAGGTCCAGATTGAGGAGTTCGCCGGGTTTGTGTACGTCAACCTCGACACAAATGCGACGCCGCTCGCCAAGGCATCCGGCGACCTCAGCGATGAAATCATGCACTGGGCGCCCGACGTCGAACAACTGACGTTCGCCCACCGCCTGACCTATGAGATCCAGAGCAACTGGAAGAACGTGGTCGACAACTTCCTCGAGTGCTACCACTGTCACGTCGCCCACAGTGACTTCGTGTCGCTTGTCGACATGGATACCTATACGGTCACGACGCACGGCATCTACTCCAGCCACATGGCCGAAGCGGGCAAGGCCGAGAACTCGGCCTACGACGTCACCGATGCGACGGTCACCGACCATGCGGTGTGGTGGCTGTGGCCAAACACTGCCCTGATGCGCTACCCGGGCCGCGGCAGCATGATCGTGCTCAAGATCATCCCGGTATCAGCTGGTGTCACCCGCGAGACCTACGACTTCTTCCTCGAGACAACCGAGCCAAACGAGGCCGAGTTCGAATCGATCCGCTACCTCGACGAAGTGCTTCAGGTCGAGGACATCAACCTCGTCGAGAGCGTGCAGCGCGGCATGCAAACCCCTGCGTTCACCCAAGGCCGAATCGTGAACGACCCCGCTGGTTCTGGTCTATCCGAACACGCCCTTCACCACTTCCATCAGCTCGTCCTCGACGCCTATGCGATCTTCGAAGAATCCGGAACGTCCAGCGGTCCTAAGTCTTCGAAGAATGGAGAACGATCATGAGTAAGCCAGTTGCACTGGTTACCGGGGGCCGCGGTGGCGCTGGTCGCGCTATCTGTGAACGCTTCGTTAATGAGGGCTACCACGTGTACGCCGCCGACCTGGGAGCTTCGGGTTCGATCAGCACCGACAATCCCGAAGACCTTCCGGGGGAGTTCGTTTCTCTCGACGTGACCGACGAAGCCAACGTCGTGTCGGTGATGGAACAGGTCTCAGACGAGCACGGACAGCTCAACGTGCTGGTCAACGCTGCGGGGATCGAGATCGAGGCAACCGTCGAAGACACCACGCTCGAACAGTTCAACCACCTGATGGCGATCAACGTGACCGGCACGTTCTTGACCTCCAAGTACGCACTGCCGCTGCTGCGCACGGCCAGCAATCCATCGATCATCAACTTCGGCAGCTACGACGGCTTTATCGCCGACCCCAAGCTCGCTGCGTACTGCGCGTCGAAGGGTGCCGTGCACGCCCTCACCAAAGCAATGGCCTGCGACCACGGGCCCGAAGGCATCCGGGTCAATGCCATTTGTCCCGGATACATCGACACACCGATGCTCGAGCAGTTCATTCCTGAGGGAGTCGACTCCGAAGCCGCACGGGCCGAGGCCGAAGCCGTGCATCCACTTCGCACCGTGGGAACACCGACCGACATGGCGAACCTGGTCAACTGGTTGGCGTCGGACGAAGCCCGCTATGCAACCGGTCAGCTGTGGGTGCTCGACGGTGGACTCTCCGCACAGATCCAACAGATGCGCTTCTAGCCCGACACGCTCAGGCGCAGTTCAAAACTCGATAGCCCTCTGCCAACGGACGGGCATCGTCATCGCCTGCGAAGTGCTCGATGCCTTGCTCCGCCGCCATCTTCGACAGACGCTGACCCCACTGACGCATGAGCTTTTCGAGGTCGAACTCCGCGTCGCGTTTGGCGACCTGTGAGGCATGCGAGCGCAAGGCCCGCATCTTGCTATCGAACGTGTCGTCAATATCGATGAAGAGATTCTGCTCGGTCCCAACAACCCAGACATGGGGAACCGTGTGCGGTTCGTAGCCCTGATCTAGTAGCTCCGCCGTGAAAGAGCGGGGGTTTCGAGAATCGGGGTACACGGCCTGAAGCGTCGCTTCACCGGTTGCGAGGTGGTCGGGGTGGCTGCCGTACACGCTGTCAAAGTTCCGGTTCGGGTTTTGGCTGATCACGACATCGGGCTTCTCGATGCGAATAATTCGGGAGATATCGCAACGAAGCTTCAGGTCAGCCTGCACCATGCCGTCGGCATGGCGAAGCCAATGCAGGTCGGTGACGCCAACCTCTGCCGCTGCGGCAGTTTGCTCCGCTTCACGCATGGCCGCGAGCTCCCCGGCATCGACGGTCATATCGTCCTCGCCAGCTTCGCCAGAGGTCACCAAGCAGTACGCGACGTAGCTTCCCGCTTTCGTCAGTTGAGCGACGGTTCCCGCAGTGCCGAAGTCGATGTCGTCTGGATGGGCTACGACGACCAACACCCGCTTTGGAATGTCGATGGGGCCCTCGGCCGTAAGAAAGTGTCCGGTCATGGGGTCAGGCTAGAGCTACTGCTCGCGAGAACCAGGCCGAATTGATCATCGCCTCTAGCGGGCGTCGAGGGGCGTCAGCCAGCCGTGCCGGTCTTCGGCCTTGCCGGTCTGCACGTCGGTCAGTGCCTCGCGCAGCTTCAAAGTCGTTGGACCCGGTTGTCCATCACCCACCTCGATCGTTTGGCCGTGGGCGATGACTTTGCCGACTGGCGCGATGACGGCGGCCGTGCCGGACAAGAACATCTCGCCGTGTTCGGACCACGCCTTGAGTTCATCGACAGGGATGCTTCGCTCCTCGACGGAGAGCCCCAAGTCCTTCGCGATCTGGATGATCGACTTGCGGGTGATGCCATGGAGGAACGAGTCGTCGAGGTTGCGAGTGATGATGCGTTCCTCGTCGGCGAGGAAGAAGTTCGACGCTCCGGTCTCGGTGACGTCATCGCCGCTGGCGAAAAGTACTTGGTCGGCAACGTGATCACGCTTGGCGTCGAGGGTCGGGCCCAACGCCATGACGTAGTTAGCTCCGCTCTTTACCGAACCGAATTGCGGCGTGGTGCGGGGAGTCTCGGTCTCGATATAGATGCTGAGTGGGCGCACGCCACCCGCGAAGTAGTCACCGACGGGCGAGTTGATGACATAGAGCAAACCGTCGACGCTCGGGGTCGCTGCGGCACCGATGTTTGGTGCGGTTCCGATCATCGTCGGGCGGATGTAGAGCGAGCCCGGAGGGTCGGGAGTAAACGATGCATTCGCGGTGGTCGCATCGAGCATCAGCTGACGCAAGAGGTCTGCGCTCGGCGGAATCATCCGAAGCTTGGCGATGCTGAGCAGCATGCGTTGCACGGAATCTTCGAGCCGGAAGATGGCTACCGAGCCGTCGACTTGGCGGTGCGCCTTGAGCCCTTCGAAACACTCACTCGCGTAATGAAGCACATGGGTTGCTGGATGAAGAGAGAAATTCTCCAGCGGCTGAGGTCCCGAGTAGTCATAGTCTCCCCCGTGGTATTTCGCCACGGCCATCTGATCTCCAAATAGCGTGCCAAAGGGTGCGCTGAATGGGTCTGCCTTGTCGCTCATCTCCAATTTGTAGCCGCTGTCGGGCACTTACGCCATGTCTGATAGGCAATGTCTGGCAAGGAGATGTCGTGAGCCACGAAGAGTTATCGCCAGCAGTCTCAATCGATCGCAAAGATGCCATTGCCGAGGTGCGAATCGATGCGCCCCCAGTGAACGCGTTGGCAACCCAGGATTGGGAGGCGATCGCAGCGGCGTTCACGTCAATTAGTAGCGATAACGCTGTGCGCGCCGCCATCCTGCACGGCGAACGCGGCCGGTTCTGCGCTGGCGCCGACATCAACGGCCTGGCTCACCCGCCCGTCGGCCAAGACCCGGCGACGCCATTTACCGTCGTCGCCGATGCCGCCGCAGCAATTCGAACCTGTCGAGTACCCGTGATCGCCGCAATCCAGGGACCCGCTCATGGCGGTGGGCTCGAACTGGCTCTTGCCTGCGACATTCGAATCGCCGGCGAGAAGGCCACCTTCGCGGCGGCAGGCATCAACATGGGGCTGATCGCCAGCGTGCGATCGCTCAGCCAAACCTTCGGCGACTCGGTCGCTCGGCGCATGCTCCTGACCGGCGAGCGCTTCGACGTGCACGACGCCCGACGGCTCGGGCTCTTGATCGAAGGTGGATCGAACCCGCGAAAGACCGCACGGAAGATGGCGCTGCAGATCGCAGCGAAACCGCCACTCGCCGTCGAGGCCACAAAGGCAGCACTGAACGAGCTCGACCGTCTCGACCCCACTGAACACGACGCCTACGTCGTCGAGACCTTCCGTCGCCTCGCGACCTCAGCTGATCATCACGAAGCGATCGCCTCGTTTCAAGAAAAGCGAAACGGCGAGTTCGGCCGCGCCTAACGACTGGGACAGTTAGAGACAGTCCCTAACGGTGTATCTCTGAGATCACTGCGGGGAGCTCACCGTGGTGGAGCACCGTCAGGTGGTCCGTGCTGCGAGTGAGCGCTACGTACAGAAGACCGAGACCGTGGCTTTGTTCCAGAATCACTGACGGGTCGACGACGATTACGGCATCGAATTCCATCCCCTTTGACTGACCTGGGGTCAACACCTGAATACGTTCATGATCGAGCTCAACGGGGTCCATCGAGAGAACGGCCACGTGACCACCGTCGAGTTCTCGGGCGTAGTTCAGCGCCAGCCTGATGGCCTCGCTAGCTAGCTCGGCCTTCTCCTCTACCTGCACAACGCTCACCGGGTGGCCCGACGACCGGATCGCGAGCGGCTGGGTGAGTGTCGGATCGATTTCATCGAGCACCGCTGATGCCCACGGTGTGATCTCGTCGGGCGATCGATAATTCGTCGACAGATCGAAGCGCCGGACCTCGCCAAGCTCGTCGGGCAGCAACTGGTCCCATGTCGCTGTCTCCCCCACGGTTCGCTGCGCCACGTCACCGACGATCGTCATCGACTTCCCGCGCGCCCTGCGCCCAATCATTCGCCATTGCATCGGTGTGAGGTCTTGGGCTTCGTCGACGATGACATGTCCGAACCGCCACGCACGCTCACCACGAGAACGCTCCTCGATGGTCATCGTGTTGGCGAGTTCGAGATAGTCGTCGCTCTCGAGTTCGGCGATCGGGAACCCGTCGGGGTCCGTCACCACTTCACCGGTCATCTCATCTGACACCGGATAGCTCAGATGCATTTCCTTCTTCAGTTCCGAACCGGTCGTCTCGTTGTCGATGCCCATCAGCCCTCGCCCTCGTCATCGTCGCCTTCGCGCCACGCATCGAAGCTCTCTACTTCAACGGGTCCTGGTTCTGGGTCGAGAGCATCTTCATCGATGAAGTCGTCTTCGTCGTCGCCGCGCTTCTCATCGATTTCAAAGACGTCTTCCTCATCGGCGAACTGATGCTCCATGTCGGTTTCCACGCCCACGGCCTCTTCGGGGTCGCCCAACAACCAGAGCAACTCGTCAAGCAACGGAACATCGCTCGCGAACCACCGTCGGCGCCAAAGCTCACGCTCCGACACGCGTGGGCGGGCGAGAAGCGCGCCGGCATGCTCGTCGAGGCCCGCAGCATCGCATGACGCTCGCAGCAGGTTCGGCGACCCGAGGAGATCGTTCAGCATCTGTTCGGGGGTCAGCACCGGCCAATGCTTCTCGCAGAAACGCACGACTTCAGGCGACACCGATAGGTCGTTTCGAATGTCGGCCCGACCTTCAAAGCCTGGCTCGTGCAACTCGGTTACAAGCCGATCGAGAACAAGGCCACGCAACCGCCCAGCACCTGCGTTGTGTGTCGACTGGCGTTGGGCCAACGCGAAATAGGGGCGCAACTCATCGACGGACACGACCACACGACGGCTGCCATAGAAGGTGACGAGACCTTCAGTGGGGAGTCGTTGACGGCGTTGCACCGCGTGCGCCAAGAGACCAGCCATTGCCGCACTCCCCTTGACCTCTGCGACTTCTCCCGATTCGTCAGGATCTGTGAGCACACCGGGAAAGAGGCGGTCCGGCGTGACCGACACAACCCCGCTCTCGCCAAGCGACGGCAAGACGTCGGAGATATAGGTGAGGAACTCGGTACTTGGCCCAACGATCAAGACGCCGGTTTCGGCCAACGCGGCACGGTCGGCGTACAGCAGGTAGGCGGCTCGATGGAGCGCGACCACCGTCTTGCCCGTCCCGGGGCCTCCCTGCACGAGCAAGGGTCCCTTCGCAGACGAACGGATGACGGCGTCTTGTTCTGACTGGATCGTCGCAACGACCGACTGCATACGCCCATCGTTGCGCTGAGCCAGGGTTGCCAGCAGCGCTGCTTCGCCGCGAAGGGCTTGGTGGTTCCCGATCTTGTCGGTGTCGAAGATCTCGTCGCTGTAATTGGTCAGCTCACCATCGGTGTAATGCAGGTGACGTCTATGAGACACATCCATTGGCTCGAGTGGCGTCGCTCGGTAGAAGGCCTCAGCGGCCGGCGCACGCCAATCGATTAGAAAGACGTCATCGCCATCGATCACGCTCATGCGGCCGATGTACTCAATGCCGTGCACCAATCGATCAAGACGCCCAAAGGCCAAGGCGTCGCCGGCTGACTCAAGTTCTCGGACCCGCTTCCATGCGAGAAGGGCACGTGCTGATGCCGCCCGAGCGGTCGCGGCTTCTACGGCTGCTTCGGAGTCTTCGTCTCCAAGTTCAGCCTCGGTCTCACGAGGTCCTTCCTCAGAAAGAAACGACGCCTCATCGGCAAGCCCCGTGGCGTAGCTGCGCGCCCGCTCCACATGAGCGCGGTGCACATCTCTGATTTGGCGGATGGCTCCGCGTTCGCGATCAAGCTCGGTCAACGCATCGTCGTCGAGGTCTCCAATCAGGAGCGGATCGTTCACCCACCCAGCCAACCATGCCTCAGGCCATTTGATGCGCATCTGGGCAAGTCGAATAATCGAACCCACACGCAGATACGAGGCCGTGGCATGCTCTCGACATGAAAATCGGATTCATCGGTCTCGGCAATGTCGGCGCGAAGCTCGCAGGTTCGCTCGTGAGAAACGGTCATGACGTGACCGTTCGTGATCTCGACGAGGCGGCTGCACAGCCGCTCCTTGACGCAGGAGCATCCTTTGGCGAGTCGCCAAGGCAGATGGCCGAAGATTGCGACATCGTCATTACCTGTCTGCCGTCGCCTCAGATTTGTGCGGCCATCGTTGAAGAGGAAGACGGTCTTCTCGCTGGTCTTGGTCCGGGCAAGGTTTGGATGGAGATGTCCACCACGGACGCGACCGAAGTCGCTCGTTTGGGTGCATTGGTGAAAGCCACCGGGGCAGAACCCGTCGACTGTCCCGTATCGGGTGGATGTCACCGAGCCGCTACCGGCAATATTGCGATCTTCGCGGGCTGTGAGCGTTCGACGTTCGAGAAGGTCTTGCCTGTGCTCACCACATTGGGCCGCCGAGTGCTGCACACCGGAGAGCTCGGATCAGCCTCGACCCTGAAGGTGATGACGAACTACCTCGCTACAGCCAACTTGCTGACGGTGTCCGAAGCGCTCACCACGATGGCCGCTGCTGGGATGGACCTCAACACCACCTACGAAGCCATCGCCATTAGTAGCGGCAACTCGTTCGTCCATGAGACCGAAGGCCAAGTGATATTGAACGGGAGCCGCGACATCAACTTCACGATGGGCCTGGTCAAGAAGGACATCGGGCTGTTCCAAGAGATCGCCGATCGTCACGATGTTCGACTCGAGGTGAGCCCCCTCATGATCGACATCTTGAACGACGGAATCGCCCGGTACGGCGAAAACGAACTCTCGCCGAACATCATCAAGCGTCTCGAAGAGTCAACCGGGATTGATGTGCTCGCCCCCGGGTTCCCTGAAGAGATCACCGATGATGAACCTGAGGAACCGGGCTATGAGGTCATACCCACAGGCAAAGCCTGAAGCATCGGCTAGGCGTCGCCGCCGTCACCTTCATCGCCAGCGCCAGAGTCGGCTTCGGGAGATGCTTCCCGCGAGGACGCGTCAGTCGCCCCATCGCCTCGCTTGGTACGGGTGTTGACCTCGGCGCCAACGGTGGAGAAGGTGGAGAGCAGGGCATCGCGCAACGTATTGCCGATGTCCTTCACGTCTTCGTGAACTGCCGGGTCCTTGGCTGCGTTGCCCAAAGAATCGAAGGCATCGGTGAGCTTTTGACCTAGCTCATCGACCATTGCCTTGGTATCTCCGGCGACGCGTTCGGATTCTGCGTCTTGTTCTTGTTCGAGGTGCAGCTTGAGTTTCAACCCAAGCGCTTCAGCCTTGCTTGCTACCTCGCGCCACGCGTCCTGTACATCTGACATAGTGATCCACCCTTCAGGGGAGAGAGTCGCCGTGTACTGAACTTAGCCGTGCTCGAACCAGCTCCGGGACTTCTTGTCGGTTTCAGCGTCTGCGAATTCCTTGAACCGCTTGCCAAACTCGTCGTCGTCTTCTTCATCTCGTAGCGACATCAGCGCACGGAGATCGAGAGTGTCGACCGAGCCTGTCTGCTTCGGAGTCTCGGGCACTTCGAGTTGGCTGAGCTGATCGCCCTTGTTCCGAAGCTCCACAAGACGTTTCTCGATCGTGTCGAGCTCCTCGTGGCTCTCATCAACGGAGGAATCGATCTCTCGAATCTCGATGTCGATGGTGGTCGAGAAGGTGTCGATGGGCGCGGCCGCACGGGCCCCTACAGCTTCTCGTTGCTGATCGTCGTTTCGCCGGAATAGTCTCACCGGTGCCTATCGACAGCTCGGGCAACGACATGAGCCAATCGACCTAGACCGACAGATCTACCCCAATACTGATTGACTGAACTGTATGGAAGCTTCCACTCCCGGTTCCCCCGTTGTCACATCTGTACCGCTTGGGCCGCAATGGCCGACCCTCGATCCATTCCTTTTCTGCGCGCATCACGACGATGACTATCCAGAAGGTGACGGATCGCTGGCGCCGGTGGGATCGCTTGGCGGACGAGCGATCGGCAGCGACTTTTCCGGGAAAGACGGCTGGAGCATGTACCACGGCTCGAGTGTCCCTGGATTCCCTCAACATCCACACCGCGGATTTGAGACCATCACCTACTGCCGACATGGTCTCATCGACCATTCCGACTCGATGGGCGCAACAGCCCGCTTTGGCCGCGGCGATGTGCAGTGGATGACAGCGGGAGGTGGCGTCGTCCACAGCGAAATGTTTCCACTCGTCAATACCGAGGCGGGCAATCCAACCGAGCTCTTCCAAATCTGGCTCAACCTCCCGGCCGCAGACAAGATGGTCGAGGCGTACTTCACCATGTTCTGGTCGGAGGACATCCCAAAGATCGACCTCGACGGTGGCGGTACGGTCACCGTGATCATCGGCGAGCTCGGCGACGTCGTACCCCCGAGCCCACCACCGAACTCGTGGGCGGCTCGGCGAGAGGCACAAATAGGGATGTTCCACGTCACGCTCCCGGCCAACACCACATGGACACTCCCGGCAACCGGATCTGGGGCTACTCGAATGCTGTACCTCTTCGAAGGAAGCGGCATGACCATTGGCGCTGACCACAGCACCTATGGCGTCGATACCGGAGTCCAGCTCACACCCGATGTCGATGTCGAGATCGTGGCCGGCGACGAGGATATCGAGTGCCTGGTGCTCCAAGGGTCTCCTATTGGGGAGCCCGTTGCGCAATATGGCCCGTTCGTCATGAACACCCGTACCGAGATCCAGCAAGCCTTTGAGGACTACCAGCGAACGCAGTTCGGCGGATGGCCGTGGGAATCTGACGATCCCACTCACGCCGCTCATGATGACCGGTTCGCCATCCATGCCGACGGGACGAAGGACACCCCACCAAAGCAGTGGGAATGAGGTGGCGAATTCCGACACGACCGCCAGCTCGGTTCGAATCCAATATGTCGAGGGATCGCCACTAGCGGGCGAAACACCCGAGCCCCCACCCAATACCCCGAGGGGGCGCATCGCGGCAGTCGTCGCAGGGCTAGTCATCGTGTCTGGAGTTTTCGTCCTCTGGGCGAACGGTCGTGGAGATACCCAACCCGCGGCGACCGACAGTGCGCCGGTAGTTGCGCTCGATCAACCAACGCCTACTACTGCCACGCCCAACCCAACGCTGGGCGGGACGCCGGTACCACCGGGCAACATCGCAGGCCGACTGCTCACTACGGACTCACGCCACTTTGGCTGGACGAACGACGGCGACGTAGTCCGCTCACCCGACGGTGTGCGCTGGGAGCGCGATGACTTGCTGTCGAACCCGAACGTTCGAGTCTTTGGACTGTTCGAACAGGGCGACGACATCTTGATGGTGGGCACATGGGAGTTCCAGCAAGGAGACCTCATTGCCGCCACTTTCCGCCTTGGCCCAGCCCGACTCGCACCCGACGGCTCTGCCATAGAGTCGAGTGGATTCAAGGTCGATCGAGATCGACCGCAGGTGAACCTCGGTCCGAGATCAACAACCGAGGTGCTCTTCACGGCTGCCGCGGATACGACGGTCATCGCCGTCAACGAGGACGACGTGCCAGTCGTCCATCTATCGTCGCCTGAGGCGGCTCATCGAATTGTTCTGCGAACAACCAACCGGCCCCGAGACGCCAGCTTCCTAGATGACGCAGTACTGATTCGGGTTCAAGACGGCGGCATCGAAATCGACCCGGAGACCGGTTCGGTCACCGTCCTGATGTCGCTGTCGTTCGCCCGAGAGACCCGTCCGAGTTAGACGTTCGGCCAAAGCTCGGTGCTTGGGTAGAACTGTGACCAGGCAAACCAGAAGGCCTGATGGGCGACGATCTCGTTGCCTTCAGCATCGATCGCTCGGACACCGTCACCAGCCTGAATCACTCGAATACCGTCGATCTCTACGACTTCGCCGCGCTCGAGTGCGGCGGTAGCGGAGTCGACGTGAATTGCGAGTGCTGCACCGTTCTCTTGAATTACGCCCAGAACGTCCTCTTGGACAGCGAGACGAGGATCGACATCACCAATAGGGAAAATCGGTCCGTCGGAATCGCGGTTATCGCGGAAGTCGAAGTTTCGACCGAGCGCGAGCTCTTCGATCAAGACGGTGGTGTCAGGGTTCTGTTCAACCCACGCACCCCACGTAGAGGTCACGACCGTATGACCGGTGAGAGTGACGCCTACTTCTTGGAGCGCACCGCTGTCTGCGGTGCCAAGGAACGTGTCGAAGATCGACTGCGAGGTGAGGTCGTACATGACCTTGTTCGAACGCGAGAGCAGTCCTGACGTTCGCAGTACGGGACGCTCCACACCTTCGGGAACGTCGTCGGTGAACCACACCTGGGCTGAGCCGCACAGCGTGCAGTACGGCATAGCAAAGTCGCGACCGCCCAACGTGTCGTTGACCATTTCGCGAACTTCCATGATCTGACGTGGATACGCGCGGGCTTCGCCGTTGATCACGACACCAAAGATGACAGCGTCGTCGGTGAGCCAATCTGCTTCCGCGGCTGTTTGGACTTGAGGATTGTCCGCGGCAGGAATGCAGTTGCACGGATCGTCGGTTGTGTCGAAAGGCCGGTCATCGATAAGCACGCCACCCCAGGACACAATGCGCCAATCAACGTTGGAATTATCGGTCATGAGCGCTTCCCATGCCGGCTCGATCGCGGTGTAGATGTTGCGCTTCGCTGCGAGGTAGTCGGGAGGTGCCGGAATATCCCAGGCAATCAGCGAATTCGTTAGCTGGTTCCAGATCGAGAAACTGCTCCCGAACTCCGCCCCGGTGAGGTTGGTTGCGGCATCGCTGATCTGGTTAACCAGCGCCGGGTCCTGAGCAATTCGTAGAAGGTCGGCGAGGAGCCATGTAACGCGGGGGTCCTCTGAGTTGCCCAGCGTCTCGAGTGCCTCGTTGTCTTCAGGTCCGAAGAAGCCGTCGATACGTGTGCCGAACAATTGCTCGATCGCCGCAGCGGTCTCGGGAGCCAATGGACCATCCGGCACCTCGGGCGCCGTACCAAAGTCGACAAATTCTCCGCGCGGAATCGTGGCGGGGTCGATAGATGCGGGCGGGCCGTCGGGAAGCGCATCAATGTCGAACACTGCAGGAGCAACATCGTCGCCCCCAGCGGGTGCGGCATTCGTATCGCCATCGGAGGAACAAGAAGCGGCGGCGAGGGTAATACCGGCGACCGCCGCAGCACGAGTAAGACGTAAAGATCGAGGCATGACATACGTTAACCCGAATCGAATCGGCCAGATTTCTTCCGTTTTGCCCGTTTCGCGAAGCTTCACATGTCCCCTTACATCTCACGGGTTGGCGGGGCTAAAGTTCGGCACATGTTGCGTCTGTTCGACCTTCCCGCCCACCCGCTACTGATCCACTTCCCAATCGTGGCGATACCGACCCTGTGCATCATTGGTCTGGTCATGGCATTCGTGCCATCGTTTCGAGAGCGCTACGGCATCGCCGCTGTACTCCTCGGAATCGTCACAACCATTGCGACGTTCTTTGCTGCCGCCAGCGGTCAAGCTCTCGCAGATGAGTTTCAGTTCGGCGACGAGATCATCGGAACCCACCGAGAGCTCGGCGAGACGCTGCGCTTGTTTGTCCTTGGGCTGACCGTTGCGCTCGTTGTGATGGTCGCCCTCGGTCGACGCCAAGCCGACAGCCCGCGCAACCCGGCCACATTGCTCTCAAGTGTGGGCGCCATCGCGTTCGCGATCCTGTCGATGATCTGGGTAATACGCACTGGCCACGAGGGAGCTAGCAGCGTTTGGGGCGGATTTTAAAGATGCCGCGCGCTCTCGCCGGTGGTGCACGATAATGTCAATCAACCTTGGAGTCGTGCTCGAGTGATGGGCGCGCGACCGATTCACCTTTGGAGAACTTCGATGACCAGGAAAAAGCTCGTTGCGATCTGCGCCCTGCTGGCACTATTGGCTACCGCATGCGGCGGCACCGACGAAACCTCTACGGCCGATGACACCCCGCCGGAGACAACGGCAGAAACTACGCCCACTACCGAGGCCGAGGTTGTTGAGGAACCGGTTGAAGAAGAGGTCGTCGAAGAACCGGTCGAAGCGACACCCATCAATGGGCAGGAGTTGTACGAGTCGAATTGTTCTCGATGCCACGGCATCGACGGCATCGGTACACGCGGTCCCGACCTCATCGATATCAATACGAACGTTCCCGACATGCAGGAGGCGTTCGATCAGATCGTGAACGGCGGAGGCGGCATGCCCTCGTTTGGTTCGCGTTTGAGCGACGATGAGATCCAGGCCATGGTCGACTACGTCTACTCCACGTTCTAATTCGGGAAGTTGGTCGTGAAGGCCAATCTTTTCGACCTTCTCAAAACTCATTGGTCGGTCGCACCCGATCGACAATTCCTGGTTCCGACTACCGGTGCGCCAGTTACCTATCGAGACATCGATACCCGCTCAGGTCAGTTCGCCGCGTGCCTACGCGAGGACGGCGTCACCCCTGGCGAACGGGTCATCTTGCACATCAACAAGTCCGTCGACAACGTCGCGTTGTACCTGGCATGTCTTCGAGTTGGCGCAATCGTCGTGCCGCTCAACACCGCGTACACCGAACACGAGATGCGACATTTCATTGACGACGCCGACCCTACGGTCGTGATCGATCAATCCAATGTCGACTCCTGGTCCGAGCGTGCAACAGCGACCGACCCGTGGATGCGTAGCGAGCCACGCCTCGCCGACGACATCGCTGCCTTGATCTATACATCGGGCACGACCGGGCGCTCTAAGGGGGCGATGATCACCCACAGCAATTTGACGTCGAACGCGTTGACTCTCCACGCAGCCTGGGGATTCGTGCCAGGAGATGTGCTGCTTCACATCCTGCCGATCTATCACGTGCATGGATTGTTCGTCGCCCTCCACACCGCGATGCTCAACGCCAGCACCGTGTTGTTCTGCGAAAGCTTCGAACTTTCGAAGGTAGTCGAATTGCTTCCCGAGGCGAGCGTCATGATGGGAGTACCCACTCATTACGCACGTCTTGTGGGCGTCGACTCGTTCGACTCGTCGCTGTGTCAGAACATTCGCTTGTTTACGTCGGGCTCGGCACCGATGACCGAGGGTCAACATGTCGAGTTCGCTGAGCGGAGCGGGCATCAGATTCTCGAGCGGTATGGCATGACCGAAACCGGCATGCTCACGTCGAACCCCTATGACGGTGAACGCGTCGCAGGTACGGTCGGTTTTCCATTGCCCGGAGTGAAACTTCGCATCGTGGATGGCGATGGTGCGGTGCAAGGGCCCGGAGACGTCGGGGTTGTCGAGGTCAAAGGACCAAATGTCTTCGCCGGATATTGGAAGCTCCCCGAAAAGACAGCGCAAGCCCACGACGGCGAGTGGTTCATCACCGGCGATGTGGGCTTCGCCGACAGCGAAGGCCGAGTCACCCTGGAAGGCAGATCGGGCGACATGATCATCTCCGGGGGTCTCAACGTGTATCCGCGAGAAGTCGAGTTGGTGCTCGACGCATTCGAAGGTGTCAAAGAATCCGCTGTGGTGGGACTACCCGACGATGACTTTGGCGAGCGGGTCCACGCGTTCCTTGTCGTCGATGGCGACGTCGACCTCGCCGACCTGAAATCGCATGCGCGGTCGCAGCTCGCTCCTTTCAAGGTTCCAAAGCAGTTCTCAATCATCGACACACTCCCACGAAACACCATGGGAAAAATACAGAAGACCATTTTGCGAGAGCCTCCCTCCTCGTAGCCATTGGGTTAATTGGCTATTGGGTTAATTGAGCATTCGGCTCATTGGCTCGATTAGGTACTACGGATCGTTACTCTCAAGAAGCCGTGAGTCGTGTCGATAATATTTCTGTGGAACGGCGCATCTCTCGTCGGTACGTAACCGACACCGTCATCGAAATCTGGATTCCCAAACGAGGAGTTCTCGGCCGCGCACAGGGCTTTGAACTCCCGGTTGCCGATCTGTCGATGTTCGGCGCGTCGGTGTATGCCAACAAGGGCTCAAAGCTGGCCAAGGGACAAGTCGTCGAGATCACGATCGCCGGACACAAGACCGCTGCGATCATTCGCTCCGAACGACCAACCGAAGATGAGGCGTTCGCACTGCGCTTTGGGATCGAGTTCATCAAGCCTTCTGAGTCCTTCCTCGGTGAAGTCCGCTTGATCACCGAAGCCTGTCGACGCTCTGCAGGCGAGGACATCCGCGAAGAGCAGCTCTGGCTGCGAAGCAGCTAGCACTACTGCAGCAAAAATTCGGTAGCCGAGGTATCGGAGCCGACGTGCGCAAAATCGAGCTGGTCTCTTCGCTTTCGATGCAGCGACGGGTGCACTAAGCCTCAGCGGTCCAATCCGGACAACTCCGAACAAGCCCCCGCTCCCCCCGAGCCAGCTTTGAGCGATACCGTCAAGGCATGTGGCTTCCCTGGGAATACGGCTTCGCGCTCGCTGCGGCCTTCTATGCCCTCGGACGCACCCTACGCGGTCGCCCGATCGCTCCCTTCCTTCACGAGGCGACGATCGTCTCGATTCTGTACGGGCTTTGGCAGCTCGCCGGACAAGTTTCATTGCTCGGGATCGACGACGCTCTGGCGAGGGGCGCTGCGATTTGGAACTTCGAACGCGCTCTCGGTTTGCCCAACGAATTGACCCTCCAGCAATGGATAGTGCCCCACAGCCTCACGACCCAAGCAGCAAATGTGTATTACGCCGGCGCACACGTCGCGGCAATGGGTGTCTTCCTCGTCTGGCTTTTTGCCCGGCACCGCGACTCCTACCCGGTGTGGCGCAACACGTTGGCCTTGGTCACTGGCGCCAGCCTGCTCATTCAACTGATCCCGGTTGCTCCACCTCGGCTGACCGACGAGACCGGAATGATCGATACCGGGTTGGCCTATGGCCAATCTGTCTACGGCGTTCTCGGGCGAGGCATCGCCGGGCAACTTCAGGCACTGCCATCTATCCACGTTGCCTGGGCGGCGCTCATTGGCTGGGCTGTTTGGGTTGAGTCTCCAAGTCGATGGCGTTGGATAGGCCCTGCACATTTTGCGATCACGTTTGTCGTCGTTGCCGTTACGGGCAACCACTATTGGCTAGATGGCATCGCAGCGATGGCACTGCTTCTTCCGGCCTGGTGGGGTGGGCGAAAGATCCACGCACTGTTCAACGAACGGCGACCTGATGTGGTCGTCACACATCCCCGTTCCCTGGAGACCGTGGTGTGAATCGAGGGTTACTCCTCGCCGTCGTCTTCGCTGTACTCGCCAGCGCCTGTGCGTCAGCATCTCAACCAAGCGCCGCTCCCACTACAGCGCCCGACACCGCGACCACTTCCTCCTCGCTGGCGGCACCCTCCTCGGCATCAACCACAATCGAGACGACGACAACTCGAGTGCCCGATCCCATACCCGACGTCGTCTCGGAGCCGGACGTACGACCGGGAGCGCAGGTACTCATCGATGACCCCGTTTCGCTGCTCGCCGGCGAACGCGTAGGCCTCATCGCCCACCAGAATTCGGTGGTCACCATCGACGACGTTCAGGTCCATGTGAGTGATGCGCTTCATGCGGACTCGACGGTCGAACTCGTTGCCTTGTTCGGACCCGAGCACGGTGTCCGCGGGACTGCCGACGCGGGCGTGCTCATCGACGATGAGACCGACCCAAACACTGGACTGCCGGTGTTCAGCCTGTTTGGTTCTACCCGCCAGCCGACTCCACAGATGCTCGAAGGGATCGACGTGTTGGTGTACGACCTCCAAGACGTGGGAACCCGTTACTACACCTACATCTCCACAATGGGTCTGGCCATGCAGGCAGCAGCCCAGGCCGGGATCCGCTTTGTTGTGCTCGATCGCCCGAACCCACTGGGCGGAGAAATCGGCGGAGGCGTTCTTGAACCTGCACGAGCGAGCTTCGTGGGTCAGTATCCAATTCCGGATCAATATGGCTTGACCGCAGGCGAGCTCGCTCGCGAGATCGTCCGTCAAGATTGGTTGCCCGGGGTTGAAACCCTGGAGCTAGACGTGATCGCCGTCGAGGGCTGGTCTCGAAGCATGCGTTGGGAGGACACCGGTTTGGATTGGATCGCCCCGAGTCCCGCCCTCGATACGCCGGAGTCGGCCCTGTTGTATCCGGCCACAATCTGGTTCGAGGCATCGTCTCTCAGCTACGGCCGCGGAACCACAGAGCCCTTCCGTGTTTTGGGTGCTCCGTGGCTCGATGCCGAGTCCGCCGTGGCCGACCTCACCAATCGAGACCTCCCGGGAGTTGCGTTCGAAGTCGATGAGATCACGCCGGAACTATTGCCGGGAGTCACCGTCGAACCGGCATTCCTCGGAGTGTCGATTCCAGCGGTTCGCCTGCGAGTCACCGACGCTCAACTCGTGACACCCACCGAGCTCGGAATTCACCTGCTCGACGTCATGACAGACCAAGCCCGGAACGCCGGAGTGAATCTGCTTGCCCGGCCAGCCTGGCTCGATCAACTTGCCGGCAATACCGTGCTGCGAAGCGCCATCGAATCGGGAGACTTCGATGTTCAGGCGATCATCGATTCCCAACTTCGTCAACGCGACGACCTCGGCGAACTGCTGCAAAGCAACCTCCTCTACGAATAGGTTCGCCCGACTGGGGCTCACGCGTTGACTACAGTCGCATATGTGGATGAGCCGAACCTTGTACTGGATGAACTTGAGGAGCGCTTTAGCGCCTTTCAACTTGTCCGCAAGGACGACCCGGCGGCGAAGAAGTCAGCGCTCACCGAACTGGGCGCAAGCAATGAGGTTGATGGCGACATCATTTTGGAATTGTCGTCGGTGTGGCCTCTCGGGCATCCGGAGCGCTTTGACGAGGCACATCGACTCGCCGTTCGAGCACTCGAAGTTCTCGACCGCAATGGAGCCCGCGGCGTATCGACCAATGCGCCTATCGGTCCGCTCAATCACGTTGCGGGCTTTCTTGTCCAGCTCGTCACAAGGTTCATCGTGCGCCGCCACCTCAAACGCCAGATCCAACACATCCACTGGCTCTACGTTCGGCGCGAAGCCAACACCGATATCGACAACCCGTTTCGTAGCAACATGCGCCGGGCACGTATCGAGGCCGCTCGGCTAGAGCCGACGTTCAACACCAACCCGCTCGGCGTACCGACCTTTATCTTTGGTGGTGCAGTCCTGTCATGGTTGCTCGGGTCCTTGCAGGTACTGATCGCTGGCCTCAACACGTGGTACTGGCAAGCGCTCGCATCGATCATTGTCTCGATCGTCGCGGCCAGTGCATCGTGGATCGTCGTACGAGGTGCAGCGACAGCGCGCCAACGAATATTGCTGACGACCGAGCGTCCCATCAGCGCCCTGTACGAAACAATCGGCCGCTGCGGACACCCTCAACGCGATGATTCGCGGATCTTTATTATCGTTGCTCTCGTGTTGGGCGTCCTCGCCGCGATCGCACTTCCGATTGGATTGGCAATCGCTGGGATCTCCAATTTCTAGGTCCAAAATCGGTCCGGGGTCGTCAGGGCTACACCGCCGAAACGTCCTTGCTCGCGAGGTACTCGGCGAGCTTCGCCTCTGACTTCTCACCGAACAGAATTCGCGAAACTTCAGCGAGTCCGTCACCTTCGCGGATTCGTTCGTTGCGTACGACCATGTCGATCTTGGAGCGCCGCAACATGAAGTCTTCAAGGTGGGTGATCATCTCGTGGCGTGCCGCGTGATGCAGTTCGACTCGTAGGTAGTCGGCACTGGCCAAGATGTCCTCTCCCATAACAGGGTCGGTTCGAATGTCATCGAGCATCGCGAAAGCTCGTCGTCCGTACCGGCGCCAGAGTCGTTCGCTGAGAGGTTCGACGCCCTTCTTGTGTCGTAGGTCGTCGAGCTTCATTCGTTTGGCCTGACGCATGAAGTCGTTGCGGACAGCTTCGTCGGGTTCTCCGAACCAGTCGCCTAGGTCTTCTTCGAGTCTGAATCCAAGGTTCTCGATCTCGACTGCAACCTCTTCGCCAACGTTGAGGCAGTCGGTTATCTTGCCACCGAAAATCGTCACGATTCGACGTTCCGCATCGAGGTCTATCTCATGCTTTCGGGACAGCTTGGTCCAGTCGATGTGTTCGCGATTGTCGCCATCGTTGGCTACGACCAGCGGGCGTACACCGCAGCGTTCAGCGATGATGTCTTTCTTGGTAAGCGGTTCGGCTCGGTCGAGACGAGAGTTGATCTGCTCAAGTAGAAAGTCGCGATCCTCGTCGGTGACCTCGGTAACCGGGTCATCGACGCGGGTATCGGTTGTTCCAATGACCGATCGGCGCCCCATAGGTATGACGTAGAAGAGGCGTTGCGTGTCATCGAAGAATGCGAGTACGCGCTCATTTGGGGTGAGCTGAGGAACGACGAGATGGATTCCCTTCGAGTACGCAATCCGATGCTGAGTGTGGTTCTCCCACTTCGCGTTGAGGCCATCCACGAAAGGTCCAGCGGCATTGACGATGGCGCCAGCGGTGAGAGTGAACTCGTCGCCAGTCTCGAGATCCTGTGCTGCGACCGTCCATTGCTTGCCTTCACGAGTGGCATCGAGGAGCTCTACATAGTTCGCAGCAGTTGCTCCCGCTTCGATCGCCTGGCGGACGAAATTCCACACAAAACGACTGTCGTTGTCGCGCAGGTAGGCGTCGTAGTATTCGATGCCGCCTCGCACGTTTGAGATGTCGACGCATGGTTCGTGTTCTTTGATTTCTTCGGGGCCAAGGAACTGCGGGCGGTGGGTCTGAAAGTTCCCGATGGCCCAATAGGCCGAGCTACCGAGCGCAGCGAGCCACGGTGGGAATGGTGAGGTCTCATCGAGCGCAGCCATAAAGCCGAGCTGGGTGATGTTCGACGGGTAAGCCCGCAGGAGCCGGTTGCGGCTCACGGAAAGTTTTCGGACCAAATTCAGTTCGTAGTTTTCGAGGTACTTGAATCCACCCCAAGCCAGGTTTGATGACGAGGAACTCGTGAACCCTGCCCAGTCGCCCCGGTCGATGATCGCAACGTCCAAACCGCGGCCCGCAAGCACGGCTGCGGAGACCGCCCCGTTGATGCCACCACCCACGATGACCACATCGAAGTTGCCACCGTTGAGTCGGGCGATGTTGCTGGCGCGAAGTTCCATATTGCCTAGGTTAGCTATCGCCGCCGTACGGCGAGCTCTAGACAGCGCAACACCATGTCTGGGCCGTACAGTTTGGGTATGGACGAAGCAGTGACGATCTATGAGGCCGTGGGCGGTCATGACTGGTTCGTCGGGTTGATCGACCGGTTCTACGATGCGGTCGATACCGATGTACTTCTCCGACCCTTGTACCCCGATGACCTCACCGAATCACGAGAGCACATGGTGAAGTTCCTCGCGCAGTACTGGGGCGGGCCAACGACCTACTCCGAAGAACGGGGCCATCCGCGCTTGCGTATGCGCCACGCCCCGTTCGTCATTACCACCGCGGAAAAGGACGCCTGGTTGAGCCACATGCTCAACGCCGTCCGCGCAGGCGATCTCCACCCCGAGATCGAACAACGCATGGTCGACTACTTCGACATGGCCGCCACCCACCTCATCAACCACTAAACGCAAGAGCGCCAGCGGCTCCGCCGCGATTTTGGCACTCTCGCTCTTTAGTCCTTCGTCCCCTCCGGGAGACGTTCAAGCGCCGACGCAAAGGGCGCCAACGGCTCCGCCGCGATTTTGGCGCCTTCGCTTTCGGCCCGCCATCCCCTCCGGGGGCCGTTCAGGCGCCACGGAGGCTGGGCGCCGGAGGCGGCGCAGCACAGCCGCAGGTCGGAAGGACAGTGGATCCGCAACGAGTCGAGGAGGCCGGACTTTCGCCCGCCTCGGGCGGTTCAGCCTGCGTGGCGAATGAACGCTCCCCGAAGGGGAGGGCAGTCTGAATTACTCGGCGGCAAAATCAGCGGCGGAGCCGCCTGCCGCCGTGGGAATCAGTGGTCAGGCCCGGCGTCGATCCGGGGACCTACCGCTTTTCAGGCGGTCGCTCTG
>CAYTUB010000020.1:0-36346 GCA_964441145.1 uncultured Acidimicrobiales bacterium | reverse complement strand
GGGTGGCGATCACCATGAATGGGTCGGGAAGAGGTCGGGCTTCACCGGCAACCGTCGTCTGACGCTCCTCCATGACCTCGAGCAGAGCGGCTTGGGTCTTGGGTGGGGTTCGGTTGATCTCGTCGGCCAGGAGAAGGTTGGTGAAAATCGGACCTTCGCGAAACGTGAACTCCCCGCTGTTTTGTTCGTACATCAGCTGGCCGGTGATGTCCGAGGGCATCAGATCGGGGGTGAACTGAATGCGGTTCATCTCGACGGTCAACGTCGCGGCGACCGTCTTCACCAGCAACGTCTTTGCTACACCTGGCACACCTTCGAGCAGTACGTGGCCATCGGCGAGTAGCGCTGCGAGGAAGCCTGCGAGAACGCCTTGTTGGCCCACCACCACCTTGCCGACCTCATTGCGGATGGCATCGACCATCGCCGTAGGCCCAGCCGCCGCCGTCGCAGCCGCGGCAGCTATCGGTGCGGGCGCCGGCGTTGGGGGGCTGGTGGGGGCCACGGTCGCCGGTGGCAACGGTTCCTCGGGAATCGGATTGGGCGTTGGCTCAAAAGGTGGCGGCGGCGGGTTGGTCATGGGGTGTCCTTTCGCGCTGGTGACACGGGTTCGGAAGTCGTAGGGGGTGCGGCGAGAGAATCGCTTCGGGAAAGCACCGAAACGCCACCGCCGTCCATATGTGTACGGGCATCGACGAGTCGTTGAGCGGTGGCGATGAGCTGATCATCATCGAGGTCGGCCCGACCCTGAAGCAGCTCGATAAGTTCTCGCTCGCCGTTCACGGCCTTCACGAGCTCTTCGGGCGGGGTATCTGCTGGCAGGCCGACCCGGCGTGCGATCTCTGCGCGCAGACCAGCACGCAAGATGTTGGCGCTGCGAACGGGAGCATCCTCGACCCGGGCATAGGAGCGACCGACCGCTTCGACGTAGCTCGAACTGGGCAGTTTGATCGGCAATGGTTCTTCGATGGGCGACCCGAGACGTCGACCGCGTGCGATTGCATACAAGAGCAGTGCAACGGCCAGCGCAATGATGGTCGCAATGACCGAGCGTGGGACAAGGTCGAGCAATCCGCTATCGCCAGAGCCGATTGGATTGCCCTCGGAGTCGAGGGGTTGGTCCGCTCCAAAGGGCGATGTTTGCTCGATGGGGCCACCGTCGGTTCCCAGAATCGGATCGCCGTTGGGGTCGAGTTCGAAGAACACCGGGGCTCGGGACATGAAGCCCACCGTTGGGGAATCTTCAAGACCAAAAATGCGGGCTGCGAAAGCTCCGTTCTCGGCGTCGTCGAGCGCGAGGTTTGTCAGCGCACCCGCCGAGCCGATTCGGATGATTCGTCCCTCGCCCAGAGCACGAGATACCACGAGGCTTCCGGTTACCCCACCGAAGCACACGTCATCCTCGCCGGTTGCGAGGACCCGTTGATAGGCCCGCGGACGAACCTGCTGCACACCCTCTAGCTCAGGAATGGAGCACAACCCCTGGCCAATGATCTCTTCTTCGTCGGGTTCGAAGGGCCCGCCGAGTGGACCTCGTTCAACCTCCACCGACGTCACCAGGACACCACCAGCTTCGACCCAATTCAGCAGAGGCACCCAGTTCGGCTCGGGTGGAGCAACGTCGAGATCCTGGACGGTGAAGGGAGGAATTGGTGGGAACACCAGAAGACCAACATCGATGTCGTCTCCTGGAAGACCAAGATTGCGAACGGTGTCTGCGCCGCTTTCCTCGATGAGCAGCCGCAGCGCGAGCAATCCGTCCGGCCCGGTGCCGTCAGGGTCGCCGGGACCGCCAACCGCTGGATCGTCTTGACCAAGGAAAGCGACCCCAAGAACGAGCGCGATCGCCACCAGGCCGACGAACCACAGGACAGGCGAACGAGACGAGGAGTTCGGCGAGGTCATGATGCGCTCACCGTGTCGAGCCGAGCAAGAAAGGTATCGATGGTGGCGAGGTCGCGCTCGTCGATCAGCAGGTCGCTATAGAAGGCACGCTCGAAGGACGCTGCGCTCGCACGGTAGGTGTCGAGCAGTTCGGGGCGTCCTTGTTCGACCGCGGACGCGAAATCGCCGGTTGTCGCACCGGCGATCTCTCGGGCAATCCGGGCGTCGATCAACCCGACAATGCCCAGACGGAACCCGGCGATAACGGCCTGGCGCCAATCCCCTGACCTGCGATGCAGCTGCAACTGCTCACGTAGTTCGTCCGGCTCGACTATCTCGTCGAAGACGACCCGCGGACCGCCTTCGTCGACGTTTTCGACCTTTGCCTCACGGTCACGGACCGCCTTGAAGATCGCGAAGAGCAAGAGCCCGACAGCCAGCACCAACAAGATCACGGCGATCGACCTACCGGCGGCGCCACCGGCCCCGCCAAAGATCGCGCCGAAAATGTCGGCGAGGAAGTCGCCAATCGCTTCCAGGACACGATCGACGGTGCGTTGGAAAAACCCGGGCTCTCGTGCAGCGAGGAACTCGTCGCGCGACAAGATTTCATCGGCGAGCTCATTGGCTTCGTCGTTGGACAGGTCAGCCATGTTGGATGCCCTTGTTGGGGAACACTCGCGCCATGGCGACCTCGAGGTCGATTCCCTCTTTGCGCACTCGAAGGTCGAGGTAGAGCACGACCGCCGACGCTGCGGTGAAGGCAACGGTGACGGTTGTGGCCAAAAGGTCGAAGACTCCACCGACGATCCATGCCGGGATCGGCAGGACCGAGACACCAAGGATTGTGGGCAGCGTTCGCAACACGAATCGTATGGCTTGACCTCCGACTGCCACCATCACAAATACGGCAAGGCAGGCAAAGAATCGTGGGCCGGTCAGATTCATGCTCCGTGAGAGCGACGTTCGTACGCCTGCGTCTTCGGCCCCAAAGATCGGGGCGGTCACCATCAGCAACACCCCGACGAGGATTCCGCCGAGCCCGAGTGAAAAGCTTCCACCGATGACCTCGGCGACATGAATGATTATCCAGATGATGAAAAGTGCCGGGGATCGGCGAATCGACCACACCAACACGTCACTTGCCAGCGCCGCCTCTCCGGAGAACCATCGGGCCATGATCCTGCCGTAGATCGCTCCCACGACGAACACGGCGACAGAATCGGCGACGATCAACCCGAACGCCCCGAGGAAGCTATCGAATGCGCCAAGGCTCGTGATCAAGATGTCGACGAGTTGGTCGGGCCTGGCGTCGCGCAGCGTCGCTCCAGGAAGCAACGCGGCGATGAGTCGCAGCGGCAAGAGCACGATGAAGGCAACCCCGAGCAAGGTGCCCGGTTGGGTGCGAAGAAAGGTCAGCGACTCGTCGATAATGGCGAGCGGAGTGCGCGGCAAAAGCGGCGGGAGCTCTTCTGTTGTGGGGATTTTCGCCGGCCGCCCGGCGGCCCCGCTGGATTGCACTCCGGTCACCGGGCCATTCTTAGTCGGTGCACGACCGCCCGCAAGAGATACCCCCGCTTCAACACGACCCTTCTGATGACGACCTCCCACGGTCTGACACGTCTCCCCCGACAGTAGACCCTTGGGGACCCGAGCGGTACGGCGAGAGCTTCGCCGATGTCTATGACGAATGGTATGACGATGTCAGTGACGCCGCAGCGACCGCTGACTTCATTGCCGGTTTCGGCGATGATCAACGGATTCTCGAATTGGGCATCGGCACAGGCCGGCTCGCCCACCCGCTGCTAGCTGCTGGCCACCAGGTGATCGGGGTCGATGCGTCCCAATCGATGTTGGACCAATTCGATGGACCCACCGGCGAGGTAGCCGTCGGCGCTGACATGGCCGACCTACCCATGCGTGCGGGAAGCTTCGATACGGTCCTGGTAGCGACGAACACGCTGTTCAACCTCTCCGATCAGGACCGCCAACGGAGCTGTTTGCACGACTGCCGACGAGCCTTGCGCCTGGGCGGACGACTCATCGTGGAAGCGATGGTTCCTGGCGAGGCGGACCCCGGCCTCGACCGGCTTGTGACCACGCGTTCGCTTGGTATCGACCATGCGGTGCTCACCGCGACGATCCGCGACCACGAGCGACAAGAGATCACCGGGCAACACATCGAGATCCGCGAATCGGGCATTCGGCTTCGCCCATGGAAAGTTCGCTACATGCCAGTCGAGGAACTCGATGAGCTGGCTGCCGACGCGGGCTTTCGGCTCGGTGACCGGTGGGCCGACTGGGAGCGCACTCCACTGACCGGCGATTCGTCGAACGCGGTGTCGGTGTACGTGGCCATTTAGCCTTCGAGTTGGCGAAGCGTGTCAAACATCGACTCGGGGGGACGGGTTGGTTTGCCATCGGCACCGGTAACCGCAACGGTCACTTCAGCCGTGGCGATCAGATCGTCGGTGGCGGCCCGACGGATCTCCTGGGTCCACACCGTCGACGCACGACCGAACTTGGTCACCGACGTGAGGATCTGAAGATCCTCCCCGGCGGTAGCGGCCTGTCGGAAGCGCACCGATAGCTGTGTGATCACGAACTGGTAGCCCTGCACTTTCAGCACGTCGAGTCCGAGCCCGATCTGGTCGAGGGCGTCGACGCGACCAATTTCGAAATACGTCACATACATCGCGTGGTTGACGTGGTCGTACGGGTCGAGCTCGTGGAAACGAACCCGGTGCTCAGTGACATGAGTTGGCATGCTCCGACCGTAACCTGAACCCATGGTCGCAATCACCGTGGAGATCGAACTTGACGCCCCACCCGAGGTGGTGTGGTCCGACGTTCGCAACGTCGCCAGTCACGTCGAATGGATGCACGACGCCGAATCGATCTGGTTCACCTCGGCCGGTCGTGAGGGTGTCGGCACCACATTCGAGTGCGAAACCAAGGTCGGCCCGATTCAACTCACCGACGTGATGGAGATCACCGAGTGGGTCGATGAGGAAACCATGGGCGTGCGCCATTCGGGCGTCGTCACCGGAGTCGGGGCCTTCTCGCTCTCGCCAGCACCGGGCGACCGAACGCTGTTTCGGTGGGCTGAAGAGCTGACCTTCCCGTGGTGGCTTGGCGGCCCCGTCAGCGAACCGTTCGGCTCGATCATTTTGAAGCTGATCTGGAAACGGAACCTGCAGAACCTGTCGAAGCGGTTCAGGAACGGCGCACTGGTTTCCTAGGCAAGCAACCGGTCAGGTCGAAGCCTCTAGCCAAAGATCGGGTTCATCCAGGTGGTCGCCGCGAGGAAACTCAACCCGAACATCACCACACCGGCCCCAATCGTTACCGCCAGGCGCAACTTGCTGTCACCGATAAGCGGACCGTCACCGGGGTTGAACCCGTAGTAGAGCGCACCGAGCAAAAGACCGGCGAGGAACCCTCCGAGGTGACCGCCAAGGCTTACGCCACCTCGGAAGCTGAACACGATGTTGATGAGGATGAGGAAGCCCAGGCCGGTATCGAAGAGGCCAATTCCCCGGCTGCGGTAGAGCAAGACCGTGAAGCCAATCAGACCAAACACCGCTCCCGAAGCGCCTACGGCCGGATTCGCCGGCGACAGGAACAAGGCGCCCAGGCTGCCGCCGATTAGGGACGTGAGATATACGGCGATGTAATCGCGTTCGCCGAGCGCTCGTTCGATCTGTCGTCCGAGTTGCCACAGCAAGTACATGTTGAAGCCAATGTGGAATGCCCCTGAATGCAAGAAGCCACCGCTGATGATGCGCCACACTTCGAAGTTCTCAGCGATCGGTGGGCCCCACGTACCGAAATCGCCAAAGACTCGGTTGCCGGCGCTGTTGAAATTGGCATCAAGGGCAACAAGCGTGATCACCCAGATGACGACGTTTATGCCAATGAGCGCTCGAGTGACGATGCTTTGCGCTCCGGGAAGGGTTTGCGCGTTGTAGACCTTCTGCTTGTTATTGCTCGTGCATTCCGGACAGTGGAAGCCAACCGAGGCCGTGTGCATGCAGTCCGAGCAGATCTCGCGGTCGCATCGCTGGCACGTAACGCCAGCGGCACGGTCCGGGTGCCGGTAACAGACGTCGGCCGTCTCAGAATTCTGGGGCTCAGCAGCGCTCATATCCTTCTCAAGCGCACAAGGTACCGCTTTGATTCCAGGTTTGTTGATTCTGTGCTCATGCATGGTCGGTCAGGGCGGTAGCGTCGTCACAATGGCGATGGACTCAAAAGCTCTCCCCTCCGACCTCCTCGACGCTCTTTCCGAGCTCGCTCAGGCACCACAACTCCTTGTGGCCACCGACTACGACGGCACTATCGCGCCGATTGTCGATGACCCCATGCGAGCGGTTCCAGACCGAGAGAACACGGTTGCTCTGCGCACCCTTGCAACACTCGACCAGACCCATGTCGGCGTGATCTCATCCCGATCGTTGCGGGATCTTGCTGCGCTCAGCCGGCTCCCGTCAGAGATTCATCTCGTCGGTAGTCACGGGTCGGAGTTCGATATCGACTTTGCGCTGCAGATGGACACCGAAACCAAGGAGCGACGTAACAACCTCGGTGAATCCTTGGCGGCGATCGCAGCCCGCTACCCCGGGACCAGCCTCGAACAAAAGCCATCATCGGTCGCCTTTCATGTACGCAACGCCGACGCCGAGTCGGTTGCCGACGCCATTGCCGAGGTCGAAGAACTCGCCGCTGCTGATCCAACCCTGACCTACCGGATGGGAAAGTTGGTGTGCGAGGTAGGCGTGATGGCGACCAACAAAGGTCATGCGCTCACCACACTTCGCTCGAACCTGAGCGCAACCGCGGTGCTCTATGTCGGTGACGACACCACCGATGAAGACGCGTTTGCCACGCTTTCGGGCCCCGACATCGGCGTAAAGGTTGGCGAGGGCGACACCGCCGCGAAGTTCCGTATTGACGACACGGCCGATGTGGCGCTCATGATGAGCACGCTCTCGACGATGCGCTGCGACTGGCTTGCCGGAGCTGGGCTGGTACCGATCGAGCAGCACAGCTTGTTGTCCGACCAGCGCACAGCTGCGATCGTCACACCCGATGCACGAGTGACGTGGCTATGTGCACCTCGTCTCGACGATCCCGCTCTGTTCGCCGAGTTGCTCGGCGGCCCGACAGCTGGATTCTTTGCTGTCGAACCGACGAGCGGCGCAACCCCGAGCCTTCAGCGCTACTCGGGGAACACGATGATCTTGGAGTCGATCTGGCCAGAGCTGACCGTCACCGACTACCTCGATGTCTCCGATGGTCGCCCGACGTTGCTCGCCGGTCGTACCGATCTCATTCGGCATTTGAGCGGTTCGGGAACGGCGCGCATCGAGTTTGCGCCACGGCTCGACTTTGGTCGCTTCCCCACCCAAATCGAACAGCGCACCGACGGTCTCGAAGTGATCGGCGCCCGTGACCTCATCGTGCTGCGCTCGCCTGGGGTCGAGTGGACGATCGAGGCCGTCGGCCATCACCAAAGCGCCATCGCGACCGTCGACCTCTCCCAAGGGCCGGTCACCCTCGAATTGCGAGTGGGCACCGCGAGCCTTCGCGCAGAATCAGCCGAGACCCGAAAGCGTGACCTCACGAGGCGCTTCTGGGCGGATTGGGCCGACCGCCTCGAGCTTCCTCAGGAGGCCACCGAGTTCGTACGCCGCTGCGCACTCATCCTGAAGGCGTTGGTCTATGGACCGAGCGGCGGAATCGCAGCTGCCGCAACCACGAGCCTGCCCGAGCACATCGGTGGCGTCCGCAACTGGGACTACCGCTACTGCTGGCTCCGCGACGCCGCCATGAGCGCAGCTGCCCTGGTGCGTCTCGGCAGCAACGAAGAAGCCATGGACTACCTCGATTGGGTACTCGGCGTGCTCGACTCTGGTGATTGCCAACCCGAACATCTCAATCCGCTCTATGCCCTCGACGGTGGCAAGCTCCCTCCCGAAGCCGACATCACCGAGCTCGCCGGTTACGGAGGCTCGCGGCCCGTGCGCGTTGGCAATGCAGCCGACAACCAAGTACAGCTCGACGTGTTTGGCCCGATCGTCGACCTCGTACATCTGCTCGGAGATCGCGGCGCCCCGCTTTCGGCCCGCCATTGGCGCTTGGTCGAAGACATGGTCGGCGCTGTGGATGCGCGTTGGGAGGAAGCCGACCACGGAATTTGGGAAGTCCGCTCAGCGCCGCGACATCACGTGTACTCCAAGGTCATGGGTTGGGTAACCGTCGACCGAGCCATTCGCATCGCCGAAGACATCTTCGAACGGGAACGACCCGATTGGCACGAGCTACGAGACCGTATCGCCGCTGACGTTTTCGAACATGGCTGGAACGACACGGTGAACTCGTTCACCACCGCCTATGACGGCACGGACCTCGACGCATCGGTATTGATGATCGGCATCTCGGGAATGCTTGCCGCCGACGACCCTCGTTTCGCATCGACCGTGCGCGCCGTTGAGGCTCAGCTTCGCGAGGGGCCAACGGTCTATCGCTATCACCACGAAGACGGTCTCCCCGGCGCAGAGGGCGGCTTCCATCTGATGACCTCGTGGATGATCGACTGCTACGCGCTGCTCGGTGAGGACGAGGAGGCGAACAGCTTGTTCCGCAAGCTGCTCGCCACTGCGGGCGACACGGGCCTTCTGAGCGAAGAGTATGACCCGGTCACCCACCGCAGCCTCGGCAATCATCCTCAGGCGTACAGCCACCTCGGCGCCATCAACAACGCTCTGCGCCTCAGCGGCCAATAGGCCCCGAGGGGACCACCTCACCTTAGTTTTTCGCTTCCGGCAACCGATTAGGGAGTATGGACGGCACCGGTCGATTTCGTGATTCGCTAGTCACCGTCGTAACGGTGTTGGCCGCTTCTCTCTATGGGGTTGTCGTGTGGTGGGGTCGGGCGAATTCCTTCGGCAACTTCAGCATCTTCCACCTCGGTAGCCGCCTCGTGCGGGACGGCCGGGCAGCCGATGCCTACGACCCCGAGAGGTTTCGTCAAGCGTGGGCACTTGACCAGAACCTCGCCGGTGAGCCTGGCGAGCTTGCCGTGTTCATCAGCACACCTCCCTTCGCTCTCGCCATGCGCCCGCTCACCTACCTTTCCGTCGATGCCGCGGCTCTGGTGTGGCTCGCACTCGGGCTGGTGGCCTTCGTCGTCGCCATTCGCCTCCTCGGGCTTCCATGGTGGGCAAATGTCATCGGCCTTGTATCGCCGATCGGACTGGCCAATGTTCAGCTCGCGCAGACGGGCTATTTCGCGTTGCTTTGGGCCGCCATCCTCTACCGGCTATGCGCCCAGGACCGATACGTCGCCGCCGGCGTGGTCGCGGGCCTGGCCGTCCTAAAACCGACCTTGCTGCTCGGCATTGCACTGTGGTGGATACTCGATTGGCGGACATGGCACAAAGCTCTGCTAGCAGCAGCGGCCACAGGCACCACAATCGTCCTCTCAACCCTCATCGCCGGCATCGACCAGTGGCGATCATTCCTCGACGCACTCGGCGCGCTCGGAGCACTCGAAGGCGAAGTGCAATTCGCCCAACCGACAATCTCGGAAGCGGTGACCCGTGCCTTTGGCGACGACGTCAGCGGACACCCGTTAGCCCTAGCCAGCTACGTGGTGATCGGCCTCCTGCT
Source organism: uncultured Acidimicrobiales bacterium (assembly GCA_964441145.1). GTDB lineage: Bacteria > Actinomycetota > Acidimicrobiia > Acidimicrobiales > SHLQ01 > SHLQ01. The sequence goes on along the minus strand of CAYTUB010000020.1, from coordinate 26,791 downwards.
GATGAGAACCGCTATCCGACGCTGGCCTTCACAACACGGCGTGCTCGCAGGCGCCGCCATCATCGTCTCTATATTGATCTCCCCTCACCTCCTCATCTACGACACAACAATGCTCCTGGTGCCGTTCGCTATCGCTGCCCACCGAGGCGTCTCCGCACCACGTCTACAACTGTTGGCCGGCATCACGATCGTGGCCGCGGTACTCACGATCGTGCAGATCACTCCAATTGCGGCGATCAATAGCTGGACGTCGCCCGCAACAGTCGGGCTCATCGCCGTCGCAGCCCTGTGGACCCGATGGCTACCGGCCGAAACCGGCGTCGCCAGCAGCGATCAACAAGACGGCCGCCACCGCGAACAACGGCTTCTAAGTTTCGCCACGCCCGCAACCGATTAGGTGGTATGGACGGCACCGGTCGATTGCGTGATTCGCTGGTCACCGTCGTAACGGTGTTGGCCGCTTCTCTCTGTGGAATGATTTTGTGGCGGGATCGGGCGAATTCCTTCGGCGACTTCAGCATCTTCCACCTCGGTAGCCGCCTCGTGCGGGACGGCCGGGCAGCCGATGCCTACGACCCCGAGAGGTTTCGTCAAGCGTGGGCACTTGACCAGAACCTCGCCGGTGAGCCTGGCGAGCTTGCCGTGTTCATCAGCACACCTCCCTTCGCTCTCGCCATGCGCCCGCTCACCTACCTTTCCGTCGATGCCGCGGCTCTGGTGTGGCTCGCACTCGGGCTGGTGGCCTTCGTCGTCGCCATTCGCCTCCTCGGGCTTCCATGGTGGGCAAATGTCATCGGCCTTGTATCGCCGATCGGACTGGCCAATGTTCAGCTCGCGCAGACGGGCTATTTCGCGTTGCTTTGGGCCGCCATCCTCTACCGGCTATGCGCCCAGGACCGATACGTCGCCGCCGGCGTGGTCGCGGGCCTGGCCGTCCTAAAACCGACCTTGCTGCTCGGCATTGCACTGTGGTGGATACTCGATTGGCGGACATGGCACAAAGCTCTGCTAGCAGCAGCGGCCACAGGCACCACAATCGTCCTCTCAACCCTCATCGCCGGCATCGACCAGTGGCGATCATTCCTCGACGCACTCGGCGCGCTCGGAGCACTCGAAGGCGAAGTGCAATTCGCCCAACCGACAATCTCGGAAGCGGTGACCCGTGCCTTTGGCGACGACGTCAGCGGACACCCGTTAGCCCTAGCCAGCTACGTGGTGATCGGCCTCCTGCTGATGAGAACCGCTATCCGACGCTGGCCTTCACAACACGGCGTGCTCGCAGGCGCCGCCATCATCGTCTCTATATTGATCTCCCCTCACCTCCTCATCTACGACACAACAATGCTCCTGGTGCCGTTCGCTATCGCCGTGCACCACGGTGTTTCGACGGAACGGCTCCAACTTCTTGTCGGAATCACGTTCGTCACCGCAGTCCTGACGGTGGTGTGGATCGCTCCGCTTGCCCCAATACAGGAATGGACATCACTCGCAACGCTCGGGCTCATCGCTGTTAGCGCCCTGTGGTCTCGGTGGCTCGGCGAACCTCTCACTCCGATCACGAACGAAATTGTCCGCCCGAGTCTCGTCGACGGGGAGTTGTCCCAAGACCGGGCCGAGGGGACTCTGCCAGAGGCCCCCGAACAACGAGCGGCGTAGGCGAACCCGGCAACTATGTAGAGAAGGCATCGGTAGCGTCGAAGCATGACCGATGACATCTATACCCATGGACATCATTCGAGTGTGCTGAAGTCGCACACCTGGCGGAGGGCGGAGAACTCGGCGGCGTACCTACTCCCCCATCTTGGCCCATCGACGGAAATGCTCGATGTGGGTTGCGGCCCTGCAACGATCACGTGCGACTTCGCTACTCGGGTGTCGTCGGTCATCGGTATCGAGCCGGTCGAAGGAATCCTCGAGAAGGCCACAGCTACGGCGGCTGAGCGGGGCGTCAGCAACGTGAGCTTCGAAGTCGGCTCGGTGTATGAGCTTCGCTTCGCCGACGACACCTTCGATGTGGTCCACGCCCATCAGGTCTTGCAACACCTCACCGACCCGGTGGGGGCAATCGCCGAGATGGTTCGAGTCACTAAGCCTGGCGGCGTGGTTGCACTCCGCGACGCCGACTACCACGCAATGACCTGGCACCCCCAACCACCCGAGCTCGACCGCTGGATGGACATCTACCAAGCGGTCGCCCGCCGCAACGATGCCGAACCCGACGCCGCTCGATACCTCATCGAGTGGGCGCTGGCCGCCGGGGTCGACCGGTCGGCGATCACCGCGTCGGCCGATTCGTGGCTCTACGCAACCGAAGACGAGCGCACCTGGTGGGCCGACCTCTGGGCCGACCGCAGCGTCAACTCAGCCTTCGGAGAACAAGCCCGCGACTACAACATCACCAACGCCGAAGAACAAGCCACCATCGCCGAAGCCTGGCGCCAATGGGCCCAACACGAGTCCGCCAATTTCACCGTACCCAACGGCGAACTTCTTATCCGCGTCGGACAACACCCTGACACAAGGGCGAAAGATTTGTCCCCCGTTTGATACCTATACGGTACTTTTTGGGGGACAGAAATCGTGCCCCAACATCGCCTCCGGCGTTCGGCCTCCGTGGCCTGAACGGCCCCCCTGAAAGGGACAGGCAGATTGGTAGGGCGTTCCGCCAAAATCGCGGCGGAGCCGCTGGCGGATAAGGCCTACCAATACTCTTCGAAGTGAATGTTGCCGGGTTCGCCGCGGCGGTCGATGGTGAAGCCTCGTTCGACGAGTAGTTCGATGACGCCGGTGGTTTCGGGGAACACCGCAGTGCCGTCCTCGTCTTCGGGGAGTCCGATCATGGCCGGGTTTCCGCAGAGGAAGGCGTGGGCGTTGGCTGGGTCGAGCGGCGAGCCCAAAGCTTCCTCGATGTCACCGTCACGGATGAGGTCTTGAAGGTAGCGTTTGGGGACGTCGGCCTCGCGGGTGGGCATTGGGAGGTAGTGGTAGTTCGGGAACCGCTTCTCGAGGTCGCGGTGTGCCTCGAGATAGCCGAGGTCTTTCCAGTTGCGAACGGTCACGGTGGACACGATGGGTCCCGTGTGTCCCTTGCGGAGCAGCTCAACGGCCATGGAGTTGTGTGGCGCTTCGCCGGTACCTGTGGCAAAGAAGACAACGGCGGTTTCGGGGTTCTCGACCGCGTGCAGTGTGTAGCGGCCTGCGACCTTTGGGCCGAGGTAGATCCGGTCGCCGACCTTCTTGGTTGCGAGGCGTGGTGTCAGTGCCGAGACGTGATCGTCGGCGGCCGGGACCAACACGATGTAGAACTCGAGCTCCTCGGTGTCAGGCGGGGCGAGGTATCCCGATGCTTCGAACATCGAGTGCGAGATCGAATACGACCTGCGGATCAGTTTGTGCCACTTGTCGTCAATGCCCGGGTCGGCGTAGTCGTCGATGCGGTCTTCCCAGAACCCCAGGCCGAGCGATGCGTATTGACCGGGCTGGTGCGAGGTGTCGCCAACGTCCGGTCGTACGCGAAGTACCCAGAGGTCTGAGTGGCGTTGCTCGAACGCGGTGATCGTGGCGTTGTAATGCTCTTCGCGCAGTTCGGTAATCGCGCCTTCGTGTCGGACACGTCGACGCACAACCGAGGGAGACTCGATTGGTTCGAGGTCCGGGAAGCAGGCGGCACCCATGAGCGACGCGATCTGCCAGGAGTCGGCGTTGGGGATGTCGCCGCCATCTTCGGGGACTCCGCCGAACCAGAGCCGGTTACTTTGGATGGCTGCAGGGGTGGCGGGGAGGTCAACGAGGCTCGGGGCGCATCGTTCGGATGCGAACACGATGTGGTCGAACTCGAGGTCGGGTGTGCGCCGGTCGTTGAAGTAGGCGAGCGGGAACTTGTCGATCAGCCCAATTTCGTCGGGGACTGCACGGTACAGAACGGTGAGGCGTCGTTCCTGCTCGAGTCGGCGCATCATCGTGTCTGCGGCCGGTGCGAGTTGTGCTGGATCTAGCCCGCCTGCGGCGAGCACGACACCAGCACCGGCAGCGGTTGCTTCTGCGGCCAATTCGACCGCGTGGTTGGTGTGGCCGACGATCAAAATGTCGTCGTCTCGCACACCGTCGGGGAGCGTATCGATGGTGATCTTTTCCGAGGATGGGAGCGGGATCGGCGGTGTCCATTCCGGGTTCCGGTAGCGGGTCGCGACCAGGCAGGCGGTGGAACGGTAGGTGCGCTGATCGGTCTGTACCGACAGGACATCGTCGGCGAAGTCGATGCCGAGGACCTGTTCGTTGTAGCCAACTTCAACTTGGTTCTCGGCAATCAGGTCAGGGAACGCGATTGCTTCACCTGGCGGAACGATGACTCGGACTCGGCTCAAGCCGGCTCCTAACATCGATATGGCAACCGAAAGGCCACCGGCGGTACCGCTGATGACGATCAGGTCGTAGTCGACCGCATCATCGTTGTTTGTCGTCATTTCTTTCCCACTCGTCTAACTATTCCATCTGGCTCTCGCAGCGACCAACAACTGGCATTGTGGCCGCCGTTACCGTGAGGAGCAACACGTTTGCCTCGCTGGGAAGTTCCACCATGGGCAAGATTCCCTCTCTAGCTGGCTCGTTCTCTGCCGATTCGAAGACCTCGGCTGGGTCCACGGCGAGGTCATGGAAATGAATTCGGGCGCAGGAATCTGAGAAGCCTCTTGTTTGTTCGTACACTTGCCATGATGAAAGAATCGCCCGTCGCGGCTGCTGCGACCGACTCGAATCCCGCAAGCCAGGCTGTCGACCTGGCTGCGGTCGAGGCTGAAGTCGCGAAGGTAATCGCGGCAGTACGCCCCGCGGTTCAAGCCGACAAGGGCGATATTGAGCTCGTGTCAGTCGACATCGAAACCGGCATTGTCGAGGTCGAACTCAAGGGCGCGTGCACGAGCTGCCCCGCGTCATCGCAAACTCTCAAGGCTGGAGTTGAGCGCATCATGAAAGACCGCGTGCCCTCGATCACCGAGGTCGTCAATGTCGGTCAGGTCTTCTACTCCGATGGCACGGCTGTGACGCTGTGATCGCTTATCTCGTGGCCCACCAAGGCGGATGGGATGAGATCCTTTGGGTCGCGGGCCCAATCGCGGTGCTCGCAGGGCTGCTTCGCTTGGCGAACAAGCGTGCCGACCGTCTGGCCGAAACCACCGACAACGAACAGCCCGCGTAGCCCCGAACCGTTGCCGCTGTTCGCTAGGACGGCGAAACGGGATGTTCGCTGATCGTTGCACCTAGCGAAGCCAAGTCACCAGCGAGGTCGGGGTAACCGCGGGCCACGTGCCCAGCGTCGACGATGCGTGTTTGGCCGCTCGCTCCGAGCGCCGCAACGATGAGCGCAGCACCGGCGCGAATGTCGTGGCTGACAACCTGTGAACCGGAGAGATATTCGACCCCACGAATCACTGCATGGTTGCCGTCGGTACGGATCTTGGCCCCCAATTTCACCAACTCATCGACGTACTTGAACCGACCCGCAAACAGGTTTTCGGTCACGATGCTCGTGCCGTCAGCGACGCTCAGCATCGACACCAAGAACGGCTTGTAGTCCGTTGCCACCCCTGGGTACGGAAGAGTCGATAGGTCGACGGCATTGAGACGCCGGTCGGCCATGACCCAAATGCCTTCGCGATCGGGTGAGGCTCGAAGTCCCATCTCGCCGACCTTTTGACAGACCATGTTCATATGGTCATAGCGAGCGTGCTTGAGAAGAATCTCGCCACCAGCGACACCCACAGCTGCCATAAAGGTGGCGGCCTGGATTCGGTCGGGCACCGTGCGGTGGCTGACCGCCTCTAGCTCGTCGACGCCAACAATGGTGATGTTGGAGCTTCCCGAACCGGTGATCTGGGCTCCCATTTTGTTGAGCAGGGAGGCCAAGTCGGCGATCTCGGGTTCTCGTGCTGCGTTCTTGATGACGGTTTCGCCCTCGGCGAGCACGGCCGCCATCATGATGTTCTCGGTGGCTCCGACACTCGGGAACCCGAGTTGTACGGTTCCGCCCTTCAGCTTGTCGGCCTTGCCGGTCACGCCCTTGGCACTGGCTTCGAAGCTCGCTCCGAGCGTCTCGAGCCCGGTGAGGTGCATGTCGATAGGTCGGTGCCCAAAGTCGTCACCCCCGGGAATCCCGAGCTCGACGTACCCGAATCGAGCGAGCAACGGACCCAGCACCGCTGTGGATGCACGCATTTGTTCGACGATTTCGAACGGGGCGACCGGGGTCAGCTCGCCGATGGTGATCTCGACGACGTTTGGACGCCGTGCGGTCGTTGCCCCCATCGATTCGAGCAGCTTGCACATCACGCCAACATCGAAGATGTCGGGGACGTTATAGATCGTGTGGGTGCCCTTGGCGAGCACGGTGGCAGCCATCAGTTTGAGCACGGAGTTCTTTGCGCCGCTTATTGCGACGGTTCCCTCCAAAGGAGTTCCTCGCTCAATAATGAATTCGGTGGTGGAGTGTGCGGTCATCGGATGCCAGTATTACCCGAGTGACCACCCAGCGCAGGACACTCCACGTCGATGACGCTGCATTGATGGACCTCCGCCGTCCCCACGACGGCATCGTGCTCGAAGACCAAAGCGACGACGACCACTTCTCTCTGGGCGAAGGACCGTTCAGTATCTATGAACGAACCCTTGAGGTATCGGGGCAGAACGAGTCAGGAGCCGGGCCATGGGAGGTCGTCGAGACCACAACGTGGAAGCTCGATATCCCCGTCTTTTGGATCATCTTTTGGGTTCCGCTGTGGTGGCACATCCGCCAAGGCCAGACGAACCCCTCACCGTGGTGGGCGCCAGGTGGACGCTTAGACGCGAGGGCGGGCCGAGTCATTGGACTTCTCGGTGTCTTGGCGATCATCAATGGTTTCTTGGGAACGGTGATCGGGCAGACACTCACCTTCGCCGCCGATGAGTTTTGCACCGAGTTTGCCGTTGATCTCGATGGAAGACGTCGCTGTATCGACCCCGCCCACGACACCACAGCGCGCGCCAACGTGTTCAGCATTGTTCGCGTCTCGGTCATCTTGTCGCTGCTGTTGACCGTGGTAGCCGACAGGGTCGGCCGCCGACGAGCTCTCATCTTCGCGGTCGTCGTCTCGTGCGCAGCGACCTTTGCCGGAGCCTTCTCCCCCACACTCGCCACCCTCACCGGCAGTCAGGTAATCGCTCGGGGCCTCGCAACGGGTGTCTCGATCCTGATCGGCGTGTTCGCCGCGGAGGAACTCCCCAGCAAGTCTCGGGCCTATGGGGTATCGATGCTCCTGCTCTTGGCGGGGTTGGGTTCAGGCATCGTCGTGTGGATCCTGCCCGCCGCGGACATTGCCGTGTGGGGTTGGCGCCTGGTGTACGGCGCCGCAGCGGTGTTCATACCCTTCGCCCTGTGGGTCGGCTCGCAACTGCCCGCCTCGCGCCGGTTCGCCGTCCTCGAACGACAACCCCTATCGACATCGCTGCGTGAGCTGACCTCGAACCCGACGATGCGCAAACGACTGCTCCTGTTGGGATTCGCTGCCCTTCTCGGTGCGTTCTTTGCAAACCCGGCATCGCAGTTCGACAATCAATTCCTGCGCGACGAACTGGGATTTAGCGCCACCAGAATTTCGCTGTTCACCGTGATCACCAGCACACCGGTCGGTATCGGGGTGCTGGCCGGCGGGATTCTCGCCGACCGCATCGGGCGTCGCCCGATCGGCGCATTTGGCACCGTCGTCGGGGCTTCGATGACCGTGCTGTCGTTCTTTAGCGGACCGCTCCTGATCTTCCCGGTACGCGCGATCGGCGTGATCCTGGGAGCCGGGTTCGCTGTGGCGGGCCTAGCGGTGTACGGACCTGAGCTGTTCCCCACACGCCTTCGATCGACAGCCAACGGTGTCATCACCACCTTTGGCGTGGTCGGTACGGTAACGGGGCTGCAAGTGGTGGGCCGCCTCGCCGAACGCTTCGATGCGTTCGGGCCTGCACTGGCGATCGCCGCGATTGGACCGGCGATCATCGTCGTGATGATTCTGACCTTGTACCCAGAGACCGCCAATCGGACACTCGAGGACATCAACGAAGAACCAACGCTCAATAGCGAGGGCTCTCCGGACCCCTAGTGCGTTACGCTTTAGCATCGTGTTTCAGAACAGGGCGTCCGAGCAATCACGAAGGCGAGTTCTCACACAGCTTGCAGCAATCGCTGCCGCGGGTGGGCTCGCGGCCTGTGGCGCACCCGAAAACGGGCGACCGACCTTGGTCGATGGACCGATAACTACCACGACACGGCCCCGCTTTGGCCAGGTGCTTCGAGGTCCAGAGGATGTTCCGCCGGTCGATTCGGGAGACGTCAGCACAGCCGATCCCAGCGTCGACCGTTCCTTCGTGGCGACCGCTCGTCCTAGCCAGATCGAAATCTTTGACGGCCCCGATGGCCAGGTCACCCAGACCATGGACAATCCAACGCCGACGAATGGCCCGCTGGTCTTCCTGACCACCCAGAACGAGACCGACTGGCACGAGGTCCTCCTACCGATTCGTCCAAATGGATCGACGGGGTGGGTTCGAAACGCCGATGTTGAACTCGCCGTGCACAACTACCGCATCCAGATCGATCTCCAAGCGTTTCGCTGCCGGGTATTCGAACGCGGCGTGCCAATCTTCGATGCCGTAGCCGGAGTCGCCGCGGACAACACACCAACCCCCGGTGGCAGCTACTACTTGACCGAGCTGATCGCGCCAGAGGTTCCCGACACGATCTACGGGTCGTTCGCCTATGGCCTATCTGGGTTCTCGGAAGTCTTCGAGACCTTCAACGGCGGCCCAGGCCAACTCGGCATCCACGGAACCAACGACCCATCGACCCTCGGCACACCCGTGTCTGCGGGGTGTATCCGACTACACGATGACGATGTGGCACGGTTGGCCACCTACCTACCTCTGGGCGTTCCCGTCGAAGTCACCTGAGCGAGTCGCTCTGCCCCACCCGCAACGGGTCAGGCAACCAGGAAACTTCGCACGAGTTCGACGACCTCGGCTTCGGCTTTGCCCTTTGGCGAATGGGGGCCAGTGACCCAGGCGAGTTCGGTTGGCGCGTCGATTGCAGGGAGATGGTGTTCAAACTCTGCGGGGGTGCCAAAGGGATCGCGGTCACCCGAGATGAAGACCGTCGGTACCGCGATCGATGGGAAATGGTCGACGCGGAGCTTTTCGGGTTTGCCCGGAGGATGCAGTGGGTAGCTCAGCAGCATCAGGCCGCCGATGTCGAGTCCTTCAGAGGCAGCTACCGAGCACGCCCGACCACCAAAGGATCGGCCGCCGATAACAATCTGCGATGACGAAACGTTGAGCTCGCTTGCCAGGCTTTCGGTCGCCTCGACGATTTTGGACACCGCGCGAGGGATGCTCGTCGTACCGAGGGTCAGCCGCTCGACGTGCACCTCGGGCAATGCAGCCTCGATCGAAACAAGCGTGGCGTGGTCGCGATCTGCGCTTGCTCCAGGGGTGAGCAGCAGTGCGGCGGGTTGCGAACCAAAGATCATCTCGACCTAGGCCAACAGCAGGTCGCGTGCGCGAGTGAGTTCGGCTATGCGATCGGCCGCGTCGTCTACATGTGCTCCGTGGTCTGGGTGAGCGTCGCGCACGAGACGCCGGTAGCTGCGCTGGATCTCTTTCGCATCGACATCTTGGGAAGCATCGAGCTCAAGGATCTGACGGGCCCACAGCAACGGGCTCGATGCGGTCGCGTACCGGCCAGAGCGAAACTGCATCGCTACCTCTCGCCCGACGAGATGGTCGATGAGACCTGGCCCCAGCGGACCAACCCATTCGAGCCCTCGTCGCAACACCGCCATGACGGGCGGCCGTCGTTCGAGGGGAATGCGTTCGCATGCGTACACCGCTGCTAGCGCCGATTGCGCTGGCAGCCCTTTGTGCATTTCGAGTTCGAATCGAAGTCCCTCATCACCAATGACCAGGCGGTGGGTGCTTTGGGAGAGCCCGACGATGTCTTTCTGGAGTCGGTGGCGCAGGCGGGGTTGGCCGATTTTGTCGCCCCGCTCGACCTCATCCATCAAGACGTTCATCTCGGCCAGGATGTCTCGGTCTAGATCAGGGGCGAACCGAGCGATCACCGCGCCGAGCAGCAGCCCACCGGGGCCCGGAGCAGGGTCGGTGGGAAGATCAGAGTCGCCAAGAGCCACCCGTCGCGTCGGTGCAATCGGGCGCGAATGCCAGACGTCGAGAAAGGCGAGGCTCATTATCTCCAGGGTACCGAGGGGTTGCGTGGACCACGAAGTTACATGAGCGCCCGCAGTCATCTCACGGGTTAGACCACCGACCGCAACTGGTCGGCCAGAGTCTCGGCGGTCTCAGAGACCGACCCCTCATCGCGATCTTCATCGGCAAGCGTTTCCAACATGCGACTGGCCGAAAGACGAATGTTCGACCACAACTGGCTGTCAAAGCCAAACGGTGTTTTGATGTCGGCGAGAAGTTCTGCCTTGTCGACCATCGATATAGTCGCCCGGGCATCGCCTGCGTTCTTCCGCAGCTTCCCTGCGAGCGTGAGAACCTCTCCGAGGAAGTCGTTGAGTTGCAGGCCTTCCATCACGACCGATGCCTCGCCGAGTTCATCTTCAATCGATAGCCGCTCGGTGACTTTGTCGATGACCTCATCGACCGTGTCCTCTTGGTCCTCAGCGACGACGAGATCACCATCGGCGGAGAACTCGTGCGCAATTCCTGCCAGACCTAGGGCGTCGACCAACGCCGATTGTGCATCCGCTGGCCATTCGTCCATGTCGTAGCTGACCTTGTCGATATCGGGATCAAGGATTGGGCCGTCGGCTTGTGCCGCCTGCTCGACGAGTCCATCGACGCGGTCTTCGTCAGCTTCACGCGCGATGAGTACCGCTCCCTGCCATCCGTGGCTGATCTCGGCTGAGGTCAAAAGCCCATCGAGCATCCGACGCGCTTCGAAAGACCAGTCATAGAGCTCATAGGCCACTTGAGCCTCGTCTTCGTCGCCAACTTCTTCGGGCGGAGTGGGCGGCTCATCAACGAGACCCACCCCGCATTCAGAGCACTCTTCGACATCTTCGAGATACTCGCGTGCGCACTGGAAGCAATACATGGTTGACATGGTCAAAAAAGCTACTCTCTATCGAGCCCATTAGGTCGGAACAGGTACTGCCGACAGGAACCACGTTGTTTGGCGAAGGGCCAGAGGAACATTCATGTCAGAACGAACAAACCCGGATCGTAACCTTGCACTCGAACTGGTGCGGGTTAAGGAGGTAGCGGCGATCGCTGCCTCACGGTTCATGGGTCGAGGCGACAAAGAGGCAGCCGACGGCGCCGCCGTCGATGCAATGCGCTCTCAACTCTCTGTCGTGGCAATGGAGGGCACGGTCATCATCGGGGAGGGCGAGAAGGACGAAGCCCCGATGTTGTTCAACGGCGAGGTGATCGGCAACGGAGAACCACCGAAGGTCGATATCGCCGTCGACCCGATCGACGGCACGACCCTCACCGCTCTTGGTCGAGCCAACGCACTCGCGGTAATCGCTGCATCCGAGGGCGGCACCATGTTCGATCCCGGTCCATGCGTGTATATGAAAAAGATCGCGGTCGGACCCGACGCAGCTAGAGCTATCGATATCCAACGCTCACCCACGGAGAACTTGCACGCGATCGCGGAAGCAAAGAACCAACCGGTAGAGAATCTCACCGCGGTCATCCTCGACCGTGACCGCCATGTCGAACTCATCAAGGAAGTACGCGTTGCCGGCGCCCGCGTCCGACTCATCCCCGACGGCGATGTAGCCGGTGCGATCTCGACGGCCTGGTCAGGATCGGGCGCCGACGTCTTGTTCGGTATTGGCGGAACGCCCGAAGGCGTTATCTCCGCAGCCGCGTTGGGATGCATGGGCGGCGAGCAGCAGGGATTGCTTTGGCCGCGCAACGAGGCCGAAAAGACCGAGGCCACCGAGGCCGGGTACGACCTCAAGAAGGTGTTGCACATCGAGGACCTCGTCGGCTCAGATAACTGCTTCTTCGCCGCGACGGGCATTACCGATGGTGACCTGCTCCGGGGCGTCCACTTCGAACGCGGCGTGGCAAAGACACAATCGCTCGTGATGCGCTCACGTTCGGGCACCGTGCGCCTCGTCGAAGGCCATCACCAAATCGAGAAGTACTCCCGCTTCTGATCTTCCCGGGCTTCGCCCTCCAGCAGTCGCAATCCGAGCCCCAGGGGGCTCTCGATGCTCGGCTGCTGGCCAGAGGCCCCTTTCCGCCCGACCGGCGGAGCCGGATCGGGCTACCGTCGATTGCCGCGAGTTGTGAGCGCAGCAGCAACTCGGTTAGCGAACGGAGTGAGCGGCGGTTGTAGTCTCGACACATGATCGACTTAACGACGACACTTCATCACGCTGACACCGGTTTCGAGATCCACAAGGTTGTCGTCGGCCCGGTCGACAACAACGTGTTCGTCCTGCGATGCACAGAAACGGGCGAGAGCCTGCTTATCGACGCCGCAAATGAGCATGAGAAGCTCCTCGAGCTGGCCCGATTGTTGAACGTACGCCGAATCGTGGAAACCCACGGCCACTGGGACCACATCGCCGCAATCCCAGCGATGCGAGACGCCGGCTACTCGGTAGGGGTCACGAAACAAGACTCGTCGATGCTCGATAGCTACGACGAGATCCTCGAGGACGACACCATGATCGAGGTTGGGCGTCTGCGACTGCAAACAATTCACGCCCCCGGACACACCCCCGGCTCGATGAGCTTCAAGCTCGAAGGCGCTCCAATCCTGTTCTCCGGTGACACCTTGTTCCCCGGTGGCGCCGGCGCGACAAAGTTCCCGGGTGGAGATTTCAAACTGATCATGACCTCGATCGAAGAACGCTTCTACAAGGTGCTCGACGATGACGTGTTGGTGCTCCCCGGCCACGGTGACGACACCTCCATCGGAACCGAGAAACCACACTTCGACGAATGGGTAGCCCGCGGCTGGTAAGACCACCAGACCGACGCTCCGCAGCACCCCGCAAAAGATTTGTCCCCCAAAAAGTACCGTATAGGTATCAAACGGGGGACAAATCCTGAGGGGGGCTTTGACTTTGGGCTGATGGGTTGGTCGCATGGCGAAATACACTGCTGGCTATGGCTGCTCCGCTGTTTGAATTGACCGACGTACACATCTCGACCGCTGATGGGATCGAGATTGTGAAAGGCTTTGATCTCACGGTGAACGCAGGCGAGGTCCATGCGCTCATGGGACCGAATGGCTGCGGAAAGTCCACGCTGGCATCAGCGCTTGCCGGCAGCCCCGAATATGAGATCACCGGCGGCGAGGTCAAGCTTCACGGCGACGACATCAGCGACTGGGATCCCGATGTTCGAGCCCGCGCCGGTTTGTTCTTGGCTTTCCAATACCCGCAAGCAATCCAGGGCGTCTCCGTGCGAAATTTTCTTCAGCAAGCGGTACAGGCCCGTACCGGCGACGACGTCTCCACGATCGAGATCTACATGTCGCTCAGCGAATGGATGGACAAGCTCAACATGGATACGTCGTTCATGGATCGCTTCCTCAACGAAGGTTTCAGCGGCGGCGAGAAGAAGCGGAACGAGATTCTTCAGATGGCACTGCTCAAGCCGGAGCTGGCGATCCTCGATGAGACCGACTCTGGCCTCGACATCGATGCCCTCCAAGTCGTCGCCGACGGTGTTGGCGCGGTGCGCGAGGAGGCACCCAACATGGGCGTGCTGACCATCACCCACTATCAGCGACTTCTCGATCGCCTGAAGCCCGATCATGTACACGTCATGCGTGACGGCAAGATCGTTCAGAGCGGCGGCATGGAACTTGTTGAGGCGATTGAATCAGACGGATTCGATGCCTTTGGTGGCGCGGCCTAATGCCGCTCGACGTTGCGGCGATCAAAGCCGACTTCCCGATGCTCGCCAGGAAGATCGATGGCAAGCGTTTGGTCTATCTCGACTCGGGCGCCACATCACAAAAGCCCAACGTCGTCATCGACGCAATGGACGACTATTACCGCAACGCATACGCGAGCGTGAACCGTGGCGCGTATCGCATTGCCGCCGAAGCAACAGACTTGCTCGAAGGCGCGCGTGCGACGATCGCACGGTTCATCAACGCCCCTCACCCACATGAGGTCATCTTCACGAAGAACGCGACCGAAGCGTTCAACTTGTTCGTGCAGAGCTGGGGCGGAGCGAACCTTGGTCCAGGCGACGCGGTCCTGATCTCGGAGATGGAACACCACGCCAATATCGTTCCCTGGCACATGCTGCGTGAACGGCTCGGTTTCGAGCTGCGCTGGATTCCGCTCACCGAAGATGGGCAACTCGACCTCACCGATCTCGACACCCTCCTCGACGGCGCCAAGGTGGTGTCGGTGACGGCCATGTCGAATGTCTTGGGCACGCTCAATCCGATTCGCGAACTGGCCAAGGCCGCCCACGACGCGGGCGCGATTATGGTGGCCGACGGCAGCCAATTCGTACCCCACCTCCCCACCGACGTGATCGATATGGGAGTCGACGCTTTGATCTTCACCGGGCACAAGATGTGTGGCCCGACCGGCGTTGGGGTGCTGTGGGGAACGACCGAACTCCTCGAAGCAATGCCTCCATTTCTCGGCGGCGGCGACATGATCATGCAGGTGACCAAAGAGGGCTTTACCCCCAACGTGCTCCCGCACAAGTTCGAAGCCGGTACGCCCAACATCGCCGAAATCATCGGTCTTGGTGCAGCTGCCGACTACCTCGATGGCCTCGGCATGGCCAACGTCCGCGAGCATGAGGTATCGCTCACGGCCTATGCGTTGCGCACGCTCAACGAGCGCTTCGGTGACGACCTGACCATCCACGGCCCGGCGGAGCCCGCGGCCCGCGGCGGCGTGCTGTCGATCGATTACAAGGGCGTTCACCCACACGACATCAGTCAGGTGCTCGATAGCGACAACGTGTACGTGCGCGCCGGTCATCACTGTGCCAAGCCGTTGATGAAAGTAATGGGCGTCAACGCCACCGCTCGGGCATCGATGTATCTGTATAACGATGAAGCCGATGTCGATGCCTTCGCCGATGCGCTAGAAAAGTCGGATGACATTTTTGGATTGGGGATCTGATGGCTGGACTTGACGACCTCTACAAAGAGATCATTCTCGACCACTACCGCAGCCCTCGAAATCGCGGAGAGCTGCCACCTCCGGCGACCAAGACCGAAGGCTTCAATCCCTTGTGTGGCGACGAGATTGAGCTGTACGTGTTGTTTGAAGACGGCGTGATTAGCGACATCACCATCGGTGGCCACGGCTGTTCGATCAGTCAATCGTCGGCATCGATGATGTCGGCTGCGGTCAAGGGGAAGTCCGTCGAGGAAGCACTCGAACTCACCGACAAGTTCAAGGCCATGATGTCGATCCCCGGTGCGGGCAAAGACGACGCAGCCGCGGAGGAATCCGACAGCGATGCGATCGCCGCTGCGAAAGCATCAGCGTCTAGCGCCGATCTCGGAGCGGTGGCTGGCGGCACCGAAAAGCCTGATCTGTCGATGGGTGACCTGTCAGCCTTGAAGGGCGTCGTGAAGTTCCCGGTGCGGATCAAGTGTGCGACCTTGTCGTGGAACACGTTGCTCGAAGCAATCGAGACCGCAGGCGCCGCTTCCTAGGGCAGCTTCCCTGTATCTACCTCGGAGCGACTCGATCGAGGTCGGCTTCGACCATCATCGATACGAGTGCTTCGAAAGACACCGTCGGGGCCCATCCGAGTTCTGCTCGGGCGAGTGACGCGTCGCCGACGAGCTGATCAACCTCCGCGGGCCGGTAGAAGCGATCGTCGATGACCACATGCTCTTCCCAGTCGAGGCCAGCGACCCCAAAGGCCGTCTCGCAAAACTCTCGAACCGTGTGGGTCTCGCCTGTCGCCACCACGTAGTCCTTAGCCTCATCGCCTTGGAGCATGCGCCACATGGCATCCACGTAGTCGCCTGCGAATCCCCAGTCGCGTTGGGCATCTAGATTGCCGAGCCGAAGCTCCGTTGCTTGGCCGTGTTTGATCCGGGCGACACCGTCGGTGATTTTTCGGGTAACGAATTCGATGCCGCGCCGAGGGCTCTCATGGTTGAACAACATGCCCGACACTGCGTACATGTCGTAGCTCTCGCGGTAGTTCAGTGTGATCCAATGCCCGTAGACCTTCGCAACGCCATAGGGGCTGCGTGGGTGAAAGGGGGTCTGTTCGTTCTGGGGCACTTCGACGACCTTGCCGAACATCTCGCTGGACGAGGCTTGATAGAACCGAGCTTCGGGACTCACGATGCGCACAGCGTCAAGCAGCCGCGTGACCCCGAGCGCCGTGATCTCCCCGGTGAGCACCGGCTGGCCGAAGGAGGTTTGCACAAAGGATTGCGCCGCGAGGTTGTAGACCTCTTCGGGTTCGTGATCCCGCAAGACATTCACCATCGAGGCCCCATCGAGGAGATCGCCTTGGGCCACCTCGATGTCGTCGCGGATGTGATCGATGCGATCAAAGTTCACCGAACTCGATCGCCGTAGCATGCCGACGACCTCATAGCCCTTGCCCAACAAGAGCTCAGCGAGGTAGGAACCGTCCTGACCTGTAATACCAGTAATGAGTGCCTTGGGCATGGTGTCCTTGTGATGGTTTGGACTTCGCAGGCTAGGAGGTTTCGAGGCGTCCAACATTGTCGAGGCCAAGACTCCTAGACTGTGGTCATGGGCAAGCGTTGCCGTTGGGCAGCGTTGGGGGCGACGTTCGCCCTGCTCGTCGCCGCCTGCGCTGCGCCGACCTCATCTCAAACTTCATCGAGCGCGACCGCCGAAACTACCGGTGTTGCTGCGCCTACAGCCACGACTGCGACCGAGTCGACCAGCGTGGAATCAACAACCGATGAATTGGCCTTCGCCGACACGTCTAGCGACGAGGGCTTCCTACGACCCCCGAGCGATGGAAGCTGCTCGACAACCAATCACTCATCGCTCGTCATCCTGCATCCCACCACAGGCGAAGAACGAGCGGCTCTACCGCTTCCCCGCCCGGCGCAAACAGCGATCGTCGAAGAGTCCACCGCCTTCATTGCCTTCAGCTGGGACCAGGACCAACGACCTGGCGTAGGTGCCGTCGACCTCACGACGCCGTCGGCGAAGTGGCAACGCCTCCTCAATAGCGAACCAGAGAACCTGGCCATCGTCGACGACGCGCTGATCGTGGTCAGCCCGGAAGATGTGCGGGCGCTCGACCCCGAGACCGGCGAGGACCTCTGGATACTCGATTCGCAGTTCGATCTGCGAACCGTGGTCGTCGGCTCGAACTTCGTGTTCGCTCTCGACCAAGTAGGGGTACACGCCATCGATGCAGCGACGGGTGTTGTCCAGTGGCAGCTTCCCATCGACCGGCCTGACACGCTTGCCGCCAGCGACACCACCCTGGCTGTTGCGTCTGCGACGCGGTTGATCGGTGTCGACATCGACGCTCAAACCCGTCAGTTCGATATCGATGTCGATCGCAGTGGCGCTGGCGAGCTGTGGATCGCATCGGAAAGCATTGTTCATGAGCTCTCGACAACGGTTGCGCCCGGTGGAGGAATTGCCGCTATCGACAGCAAAACGGGTCGCGAGATCTGGCGAAGCACGACCCTGGGAGAGCCGGTATTCGCCGGTGCGGACACGTTGGTGGCCTCCACTGCAAATGCGGAGCCCAGCCCAGGGGCGCCATTCCTGTTGTTTGGCGTCGACGCGAACACCGGCGAGCAACTGTGGGAAACCCCTTCAACTGCACAATCGTTCAATGCCGTCATTGGTGCTACCAACGACCGAGTGGCGATCATTCAGCCCCATGAGGTCGTTCCCGGCCTGAAGGCAGTTCGCCTCTTTGACCTCCATACCGGTGAAATGTTCTGGGAAGTCTCCACCGACATCGACGTTGATGGCGCAGCGATCAGCGGAGGAAATACCGCGACCTTGTTCGCTTCGTCGAGGATCGCCGATGGAGATCGCGGCACGATTGCCCGACGTGGTACGGATGCTAGTTGGTGGACGGCCACGACAATCGAAGGTGTCACCCACCCTCCAATGCGCGCTCCTCAGGGCATTGTTGTAATCGCCGGTGAGCGCTCACCGGTATGTGTTGGACGCTCGGTTGGTCAACCGGTCATCCAGACGGCCGTCCTCGGAGCAACCGAAACCGCGAATTAGACCGGCGCATAGCTTCGTAGATGCCTGCGAACCAGGTCGCCGACGAGAGAACGAGCGCGGTCAGCCTTCGTGAAGGTTGAGGGCATCGGCGAACGTCGTGTCGCCAAAGGGGTTGTCGTAGGCGGTGGGCCCGCTGTCCTCGTCAACGAGGTCGGCCCATTCCCCATAGCCCGTCTCCTCGAGTTCGGCGGCCAGTTCGCTGCCACCGGACTTTTGGATCACTCCCCCGGCAAAGACATGGACATGGTCGGGTTCGAGTTCTTCGAAGAGCCGCTTGTAGTGCGTGATGGCCAGAACGCCGAGCGGGGCGTCGGCGTTGGTAAGTTCTTCGATTCGTCGGGTCACGGCCTTCATGGCATCGACGTCAAGACCCGAATCGATCTCATCGAGGATCGCGAACTTGGGCTCGAGCACCCCGAGCTGCACGGTTTCGTTTCGCTTCTTTTCGCCGCCGGACAAGTCGACGTTGAGAGGTCGAGTAATCAGTTCGGGATCAAAGCCAATACGTTCTGCTTCGTTAGCGATCGCTTCGCCAATGGCGCCGGACTCGCGGCCGGCGGCAACCGCTGAGGCCTGCAACATTGCTTCGAGTGACACGCCGGGGACTTCGGTCGGGTACTGCATAGCGAGGAACAATCCTGCCTTTGCACGTTCCCATGCAGCGAGACCCAACAGGTCGACTCCATCGAGGGTGACCGATCCGCCGGTGACCTCATAGCCAGGCTTTCCGGTGATCACGTGGCTAAGGGTGGATTTGCCCGAGCCGTTGGGACCCATGACAGCGTGCACTTCCCCCGAGCGGATCGTGAGCGAAACGCCGTTGAGAATGGTTCGGGTACCCACGGTAGCCCGCAGATCGGTGATGACGAGTTCGCTCATTCTTCTTCCTCTCCACTTGAGTGGATCGTGACGTATACGCCGTCGGCTCGGACATCTACAACGTGTCGGGCAACGGGCCTGATAGCAGGCAAGGTGAGTGCTTCGCCGGTTTCGAGAGAGAACAACGCTCCGTGGCGTGGGCACTCGATGGTCAGGTCCTCTTCTTCGAGAATGCCGTCACCCAGAGAGACCTTTGCGTGGCTGCACGTGTCGTCGATCGCATACCACTCATCGTCGACCCGGGCGCAAAGAATCGGGCGCCCGTCGACGTCGATGGTCTTCACATCGTTCGGCTCGATGGCATCGAGTTCACAGAGCTTCACCGTCTTGTCGCTCATGATGCGCCGCCATTTTGACGGACCCGGTCTGCAGCGAGAGCGTCGTCGATGATGCCCTGCAGTTCGGCCTTGACCGCATCGACAGGCAACTTGGAGATCACTTCGGCGAAGAATCCCGAGACGAGCAACTGCTCGGCGATCGTGGTGGGAACGCCGCGGCTTTCGAGGTAGTACTGCTGGTCTTCGTCGATCTCACCAACGGTCGATGCGTGGCTGCACGCAACCTGGTTCTGCTCGATCTCTAGGTTCGGTACCGAGTAGGCCCAAGCGTCATCGGAGAGCTTCAGATTGCGGTTGGTTTGAAACGCGTTGGTTCCCGGCGCTTCTTCGGACACTCGAATGAGACCGCTGTAGACAGATTGGGCCGATCCGGTAACCGCTCCCTTAAACAACAAGTTCGACGTCGTATCGGGAGCATCGTGGTCTTGGAAGGTACGGAAGTCGAGCATTTGGTTCTCGTCGCCAAAGTACGCCGACAGGAGGTCACCGCTCGCACCACGACCGACAAGACGGAAGTCTGCTCGGGTTCGGGCGTATGAACCGCCAAAGGCGGCCACCGATGACACGACGTTCGCCTGCTGGTCAGCCTTCGATACCAGGTGTTCGAGCGATATGGTTGCCCGGCCAAGCTGCTGGATCACGAGGTAGCCGACGTTTGCATCAGGGGCGGCGTCAATTTCGACGACCGGCACAACGAGCTGGTCAGCATCGTCGGAGCGCCGTCGCTCGAGCACGGTCACCTGCGAACCTGCGGCGGCGCGAACGATCGTGTGCGGGCACGTCAGCGAGCCAGCGCCCGCGCTGTAGGTGTCGATCACGATCGGCTCGACAACGGTTGCGCCTCGAGGGACGTCGATCACGATGACGTCGCGAACGTTCGCGTCGTGCAAGAACCCAACCGCGTCGATCGCCGCGCCACGTACTGCATTGAATAGTGCTGCTCCATCGGAGTGCTCATCGATGATGTCGACCGTGGCCTTGCCAAGCTGATCGGTGCGTTCAATGGAAGCGACTCCATTGCGAATCGTCACCGTGGCAGCGGCACCGTCGATCAGGATCGCATCAGGCCCAGACGACGACGCATCGTTGGCCGTGTCGTAGCGAGCGAAATCAACATCACCGATGCGGCTATAGCGCCACACTTCCTCTTCGTCAGATGGGGCATCAGCCTCGGTGAAAGCCGATTTGGCAGTCGAGCGTAGATCCTCGAGCCAGGGCGCCGGTTGAGAGACAGCAGTCATGGCGCTAAATCTACCGGCGGGGTGCCGCTGCGCCGTGCCTCAGGCGAGATCGCCCAGAGTGGTTTTGGTCATGGTCGCCAACCACGCCCAGATCATTGGGGTGGGCCAGCTACTTCTTCCGGCGGAAAAAGCGTCCCAAACCCTTTCGACGCTGGGCCTCTGCGGCCTTTTCGGCCTCGACCTCTGCCTTGATTGATGGTCCGGCCATATTGACGATGTCTTCGGCAGAATCGAGCAAGGCTGCGATCGAGTCATCGTCGCCGAGGCTGGCCGGTTCTTCTGGGGTCGCCGGGGTTACGAGGGTGCCATGGTTCCAGGCGACGTCGGCCAGGCGCCGTTCGTACTTGGGGCAATCGGCCGGGCAGCGCCACGGTGCCTCAGGCGCGATATCAAGATCACACTTACGCACGGTGTCCCCAGTTGGGTACGTGCGACTCTCGAAATACTTGCAGTCCTGACGCATCGGCATAACTCCATGATGGCCCACGTCGCGGTCCGAGAGCGCTACGAACGCGGACCTTTACCGAGATCTTCAGTTTTCGGGAGGGCGGCTAGGACCCGCTGGCTCCCCAGAGCATGACGGTAACGGTCTTCATCAAGTAGACGAGATCAGAAGTGAAACTGACCGACCGGGCATACTCGGTGTCGAGTTCGAGCCCATCTCGCAGATCGCCGCTGAGACGCAGGTCAGATACTTGGAACGGCCCCGTCATTCCAGGCTTGACCTCATGGCGGGGGTGATGCAGGTAGCCACGCTGTTTGGCCACCGCAACGACCTCTGGTCGGGGGCCGACAAGGCTCATCTCGCCGCGAAGGACGTTGATGAGCTGTGGAAGTTCATCGAGGCTGAGGCGCCGCAGAAGTCGGCCGAGCCGCGTGTGTCGGGGATCGTCGTCGTGTTTGTGCGCTTCACGTCGGTCCTGGGTGCTATCGATATCGAGTTGACGTTCGCGGCGATCGTGTTTCATTGTTCGAAACTTGTAGATGGTGAAGGGCTGCTCGCCTTCACCTACGCGTTGCTGGCTGTAGAGCACGCCCTTTCCAAGGCGCAGCCGGATCGCCAGAGCGATAGCGAGGATGACCGGACTGAAAACGAGAAGAACCAACAGCCCAACAACCGCGTCAAACGTCCGCTTGAACCGTCGCTCATAGGTCGAACGGTCATGCACGATCCGAAGATCGTCAGCGGAAGTTTGCGTCGGACTATCGATGGTTTCAGCCGACTCTAGCTGTGTCACTTAAGCATTTCCCAACAGGAACCCACTACGTGTAGCGAGGGCCCACTTTTCGGTCTCCCAACAGTGTAAGCGCGCAGCAATCATCCGCGCAATGGCCACTATCTGTGGGATATATCACTGCGTTGACGACCCGGTCGACGCTTCAGCTAAGTGGCTGCCGGATCTGTTCGCAAGCTCGGTCGAAGGCCACCTGTGACACGGCCCCAATCGAGCGAGCGTCCGCGAGAGCGAGGAGTATTTGTCGGTCGACGGCCACTCGCCCCGTGGCCACGAACGCTTCGTCAGCCATCGAACGTAGCCGCCGCAGGGCTGCCTTGATCGCGACGATGGCGTCGAGTTCACGATCGATCCTGGCCATGTCGCCAGCGAGCGCTCGCTGGGTATCGCGAAGGTCGATGACCGTTTCCTCGCTCGTCGCCTCCTGCGCCCCGAGGCGTCCATCGAGGCCTTGGATCCGCCGCAGACACTCGGTCTTGATCGCTCGCAAGGCGCGAGACGTCTCGGTGAATACCGGCTCAAGCGCAGTGATCAGCTCTATCAAATGGCCGCCTGCGAGCACCTCGTGCACAGCATCGACCGAGACGCGATGAGCAGCCACGATCCCCATCGCTTGTTCCGCAAATCCCCGCTCGGTTGCCATGTTTTACCGCCTTCAGCAAACGTGTTCGCGTTTGCGCTCACCGCTGACCCTAGCCGATCGAGCCTTCCATTTGAAGCTCGATCAACCGACTCCATTCAACCGCGTACTCCATTGGGAGTGTGCGGGTGATTGGTTCGATGAACCCGTTCACGATCATGCCCATTGCTTGCTCTTCGGAAAGACCGCGGCTCATGAGATAAAAGAGCTGCTCGTCGGCCACCTTG
Organism: uncultured Acidimicrobiales bacterium; assembly: GCA_964441145.1. Taxonomy (GTDB): domain Bacteria; phylum Actinomycetota; class Acidimicrobiia; order Acidimicrobiales; family SHLQ01; genus SHLQ01. Next base: position 3,977 of record CAYTUB010000020.1, on the reverse strand, counting down.
GACACGGTTGCTTCGTGGCCTATGCGTGCGTCTTTAGAACCAATCTCCATGTAGGGATAGGTATCGCTGATCGAATCTTCATCGAGGATGAGCGCATCGCACTCGACGTGGCTCTTACAGCCGTACGCGTCTTCGGCGACGTGCACGAGACCGCGGTAGCTGGTACGACCGCCGTCGGAGCTGATCGATTTCGACACGATCTTGGACGTGGTTTCCGGTGCCGCGTGCACCATCTTTGCGCCCGCGTCTTGGTGCTGGCCGTTTCCGGCGTAAGCAACGGAGAGAACCTCGCCCGATGCCTTTGGCCCGACCATGACAACAGCTGGGTACTTCATGGTGAGGCGGCTACCGATGTTGCCGTCGATCCATTCCATGTGGCCTTCGGCGTACACCTTGGCTCGCTTGGTCACGAGGTTGAACACGTTGTTCGACCAGTTCTGAATCGTCGTGTAGGTAACGCGAGCGCTCTCCTTGACGATGATTTCGACCACCGCAGAGTGCAGCGAATCGCTGGTGTAAACCGGCGCTGAGCAACCCTCGATGTAGTGAACCGATGAGCCCTCGTCGGCGATGATGAGCGTGCGCTCGAACTGACCCATGTTCTCCGCGTTAATACGGAAGTAGGCCTGCAACGGCTGATCGACGTGGACGCCTGGCGGCACGTAGATGAAGCTTCCGCCCGACCAGACGGCCGAGTTGAGAGACGAGAACTTGTTGTCGTTGGGCGGGACGACCGTACCGAAGTACTCCTTGACCAACTGCGGATATTCGCGCAGCGCGGTGTCCATGTCGGTGAAGATCACACCGAGAGCTTCGAGGTCTTCGCGGTTGCGGTGATAGACCACCTCGGACTCGTATTGAGCGGTGACGCCAGCGAGATACTTGCGTTCAGCTTCGGGAATTCCGAGCTTTTCGTAGGTGTCCTTGATGGCGTCTGGAATATCGTCCCAGTCGTCCTTCACCGATTCGGTCGGCTTGATGTAATAGAAGATGTCGTCGAAATAGATCTCGGACATGTCGCCGCCCCATTTGGGCATCGGACGATTCTGAAATCGCTTGTAGGACTTGAGACGGAAGTCGCGCATCCATGACGGCTCGCCCTTCATCCACGACATCTCGTTGATGATGTCGGTATTCAAGCCCTTCTTTGGCTTGTAGATGTAATCCTCGGCGTCAGACCAGCCGAGGTCGTACTTCGAGAGGTCAACACCGATATCTGCAGAGGTCATGGCGCCCTTTCAATGGAATAGGAAGCTCTCCCAGGATACCTGTTGCGGGGCACTTCACAGCTGCTCGGAGCAAGCGTCACCAACGGCCGCGGCGTTTGAACTTGCGGTCTTTCTCTGCCTCGGGTTCGCGCAGGTCGATGAGATTTCCACCCTTGCCCTTCACGGGAGGCTTTGGAGGCTTGGGGGGCTTGGGAGTCGGCCGGTCGGGTGCTGGGCTCTCGGCGACGGCACGTTCAACATCGACGAGGCGTTCGACGAGGGTCTCGATCTCCTCGCGGAACCCTCGGTCGACCTCAATGAGATCGCGTCGTTCGACGGTTTCGCGCTCCTCGATGAGTTCGATGCGCTCGCTGTGGGAGTCAAACTCTTCCCGGTTCGCGTCAAGTGCTGCGTCGTGGTCTGCTCGAATACCGTCAGCGTTGTCGGCTGCCGACTCGGCCTTATCTGCGGCTTTGATCGCCAGCTCGACGGTTTCTTCGGCTGCGTCGAGCAACGCACGACTTTGTTTCTGGAGGTCGGTTTCGATCACATCGAGCTTGTTGACCAGCTCGTGTTGGACTTCTTCGATCGATGTGTCGATGGCCTCAACCTGCTCGGTGATTTGCTCATGACGCTCGTCGACCAAGGACCGGGTTGCGTCGATTTGTTCCGCTAGCTGCTCATGACGAGCATCGCGTTCATCGACCAACGACTGCGCCGCATCCATCTGCTCCACCAACTGCTCATGACGAGCATCGCTCGACGCCTCGACCTGGTTCGATCGGTCGATGGCCTGATCGGCGAGCAAACGAGCCTCGGCGACAGCGACATCGAGATCACCAGCCAGTACTGCGACCGCCTCGTACTCACTGCGAGCAACGACATCGCGGTTTGCAACATCGTCGAGAGCCGAACGCAGCTCATCGGCCATCTGGTCGGATTCGGCCAATCGGGAGTCCAGCGCAGCGATGTCGGCACCCAGTTCGCCGGTGCGTTCGGTTACGAGTCGATCGAGATCGCTTCGGATGTCCTCACGGTCGATCACTAAAGCCTCAACACGCTCTCGCACCAACGCGTCGAGTTCTTCACGTAGCTCGTCGCGCTCCGACATCACCGCCGCCACACGTTCGACGACCAGCGCCTCCATGTGGGTTCGATCGTTGGCCTGTGTGGCCTCCAATGCCTCGGCCCGCGCATCGATCAGGGCCTCTAACGCCTCACGATCCTCAACACGCCCGGCCACCAACTCATCGGTCGTCGACGCCTGCTTGCGCGAAGACTCATCGAGGGCAACCAAACGCTCCTCGGCGTCAGCACGACCTGCGATCAACTCATCAAGCTCCGACCGCAAATCGTCGTGACGAGTCGACAACTCATCGGCTTGCTCAGCAAACAGGTCCGACAACTGCTCGAGGCCTTCAACGCGCCCAGAGGCCAACTCAGCAGTTGCTGATGCCTGCTTTCGGGCCTCATCATCGAGAGCCGCCATCTGCGAATCGACCTGACCCAAGCGCATCTCTAGATCCGCAGCCAACAACACCAAACTCTCGTAGTCGCTCACATCCACCGCATCACGGCCAGCGACCTCGTCAACGGCGCGACGCAACGAGTCCAACGCTTCATCGGACGTTGCGAGCCGCTCGTCCACCTCGCCCAAACCATCAACGCGTTCAGCCGCCAACTCCGCAAGCTCGGCACGCAACGAATCCCGATCTGCCGACAACCCAGCCACACGCTCAGAGAGCAAGGCCTCTAACGCCGCACGATCCTCAACACGCCCAGCGGAGATCATGCCTGCAAGCTCGGCACGCAACGAATCCCGGTCAGCAGCGAGAGCCTTGGCTTGTTCTTCAACCAGGGCCTCCAACTCAGCCCGCAAACCATCTCGGTCGGCCGACAATCGAGCTATTGCCCGTTGCTCGATCAATGCCTCCAACGCTTCACGATCCTCGACACGCCCAGCCACCAACTCATCAGTCCGCAACGCCTGCTTGCGCGAAGACTCACCGAGTCCAGCAAACTGCGAGTCCAGCTCGATCAAACGTTCCTCAAGTTCACGCGCCGCCTCAGACAAGGCCTGGTGTTCCTCCACCCCAACGACCTCTTGACTCGCCGCCTCTGCGAGCGCCCGACGCAGCTCGTCGATCGCAGCGTCGGTAGATCGGAACCGGGCACCCATCTGAACAACCTCAGCGTCGACACGATCCGTGACCAAGTCATCGAGTTCGGTCCGCAAATCATCGTGACGGTTCGACATTGCATCAGCCTGCTCAGCCAACAAATCCGACAGCTGCTCGCGGTCTTCGACGCGTCCAGCGGCCAGCTCATCGGTCGTCGACGCCTGCTTACGAGCCTCATCATCGAGCACCACCATCTGTGAATCGACTTGCCCCAAGCGCATCTCCAGATCCGCAGCCAACAACACCAAACTCTCGTAGTCGGTCACATCCACCGCATCACGGCCAGCAACCTCATCAACAGCGCGACGCAACGAATCCAACGCCTCATCTGAAGAACCAAGACGGTCCCCAACCTTGGACAACTCCTCGCCCAAACCATCGGCCCGCTCAGCCACCAAGTTCTCAAGCTCAACACGCAACGAATCCCGATCGGCCGTCAACCCAGCCACACGCTCCGAAAGCAAAGCCTCCAACGTCGCACGATCCTCAACACGCCCAGCGGAGATCAGGTCTGCAAGCTCGGCACGCAAGCCATCACGGTCGGCCGACAACTGGGCCAACGCCTCATCACGGCTTACCTGTTCGGCAT
>CAYTUB010000019.1:16362-36802 GCA_964441145.1 uncultured Acidimicrobiales bacterium | reverse complement strand
CTCCTCAACCGGACACACAACACCAGCATCGGCGTCGGCGTCGGCGTCGGCGTCGCCAGCTTCATCGCCAGCGTCGCCATCAGCGGCGTCAGCGGCGTCAGCATCGCCAGCATCGCCATCAGCGGCGTCAGCTTCATCGCCAGCATCAGCTACATCGCCAGTGTCTTCTGCGGCGCCACAAACAGGAGCCTCCTCAACCGGAGCCTCCTCAGACGGACACACAACACCAGCATCAGCATCAGCATCATCACCAGCGTCAGCGTCATCACCAGCGTCAGCGTCATCACCAGCGTCAGCGTCATCACCAGCGTCAGCATCATCTGCGGCGTCGCAAACAGGAGCCTCCTCAGACGGGCACACAACACCAGCATCGGCATCGGCGTCGGCGTCGCCAGCTTCATCGCCAGCATCAGCTACATCGCCAGCACCATCTGCGGCGTCGTCGCCTGGAGAATCAACAGTGCATGCCGTTGCGGGAGCGGCTGGAGCTTCCTGGATAAAGCACACCGAGGTCGGGAACACCGAGTTCACGCCACCGATCCGGGCATGTTCGATCGTCAGGCTGGAGCTGTCATCAATGGTTTGGCCGATGAATTCGGTTGTTGTCTCGTTGACGTCATCGGGGATGTCATTGGTCGCGGGCGAGCGATATCCCGAGTCGAGGACGATATGGAATCGCTCGTCAGGCTGAGTGGAGATCCCAAGGGAAACCTGTCGATCGTGATCATCAAAGGAGCCGATGACGATCGTGTAGGTACCCGCTTCGAGGTCGACCTCGAAAGGACCTGCAGAATCGTCGACCCCATTGTTGAGCAGGTGGACTGCTTCAAACGAAAGGCTCGCCGCGCATTCGGACTGCGCTCCGGCAGGAACTGCAACCGACACTGCGCTGAGCAACAGCGTCGCAGCGGCTGCAGCGAAGAAAAGTCGAGCGAGCCGGTTTTCCGGCGCTCGCACAGATTCGAGTAGGGACACGGGATTACTCCTTAGGGAAGCCGCCAAGCTGCCCCTACTCCGAGGGAGACATTACCTGCTGATCGAAACGATGGGTGGCTTTCATCCAATTTTCGAATCGAAGCGCTGCAAAAACATCAAAGCCCGAACCCCTGAGGGTTCGGGCCTTACAGATGTCTTGACACATCAGATTGCGCGCCCGGAGGGACTTGAACCCCCAACCGCCTGGTTCGAAGCCAGGAACTCTATCCAATTGAGCTACGGGCGCTAACGGCTGATCAACAGCAGCTAAAGGCTAGCGCAGGTGTCGCTGCGTTGACCCCATCTCGCCGCCACACCGCCAAAGCACACACTCGCGAGGCGCTCGCGTCTACTTGAAGCTGACCTGACAAAAGCCGTTCGAGCACAAGGCCCGCGGAAACTTGTCCATGTATTGCTGGTGGTAGTCCTCGGCGTAATAGAACTCGGTCGCGTCGGCAATCTCGGTGTGGATCTTGGTGTAACCCCGGTCGTTGAGCCGAGTTTGATAGTGCGCACGCGAAGCGAGGGCCTCGGCGTGTTGAGCGGCGGTCGTAGTGAATAGCGCGCTGCGATACTGCGAGGTGAACCCACTTCTCTTGAACGGAGTCGTGGGGTCGTGGTTCTCCCAAAAGGTCGCCAACAGCGTCTCGAGTTCGACCTTGTCGGGGTCATAGACCACCAACACTGCCTCGACATGACCGGTCTGTCCGGTGCTTGTCTCGTCATAGGTAGGATTGGGTGTTACCCCGCCGCTGTAGCCGGCGGCTGTTGTATGGACGCCGTCAATTTTCCAAAAGAGCTGTTCAACTCCCCAGAAGCAGCCCATGCCAACAATCAACTGCTCCATCCCGTCGGGGAAAGGCGCAACCATCGATGTCCCGAGCACGCGGTGAGCTGAAGAGACAACCATTGGTTCAGCACGTCCGACAGGGGCGTTAACTTCGGGCCGGTCGGCTCGCTTTCTGCGGAGAATCGCCATCTCCCTACGTTAGGACCCGGGACAACACCGATACGAAAGTTTCCAGGCAAGTTCAGCGAGTCGTAAGGCAACGAAGGGTTTACCGGCAACTTCGTCCACGAGCATGGCCTTGGCTGGGCAATACTCTTGGCATGGATATCTCGACAACCACACTGCTCAACAACGGCATCCAGATGCCCATGGTGGGGCTCGGCACATACAGAAGCGACGACGGCGATGAAGTCGGCAAGGCAGTTCAATGGGCCCTCGAAACGGGTTACCGCGCTATCGACACCGCATCGATGTATCAAAACGAAGCTGGCATCGGTACCGCTGTTGCCAAGTCAGACCTGCCACGCAGCGACATCTTCATCACATCGAAGGTGTGGAACAGCGACCAGGGCTACGAGTCGACGTTGGCCTCTTGTGCCGGCACCCTCGAACGGTTGGACACCGACTACCTCGATCTGTTCTTGATCCATTGGCCAAGTCGAGTTCACATGGCCGACACCTGGCGTGCGATGGAAGAACTCGTCGGCGACGGAAAAGTCCGTGCGATCGGGGTCTCGAACTTTCTTGCTCACCACATCGAGGAACTGTTGTCGTTCGCGAACATCGCGCCCACCGTGAACCAGGTGGAACACCACCCGTATTTACAGCAGCCCGAGTTATTGGCAGCGTGCGCCCAACACGACATCAAGGTAACCGCATGGGCGCCGATGCTGAAAGGACAGGTGAATGAGATCGACACCATCGTGTCGATCGCCCGCGAGCTCGGCGCAACACCAGCGCAGGTCACGCTTCGATGGATGCTGGAGCGTGGCGTCCTCGTCATTCCTAAGTCGGTACGACAAGAGCGCATCGCAGAAAACGCCGACTTGTTCGGCTTCGACCTGACGCCTGAGCACATGGAGCAATTGCGTTTGTTGGACCGTTCAGAGCGTATTGGTCCGAACCCTGATGAGTTCCCGGGGACGTAATTGTCTCGGGCTAGAACACAATCTCATCGCTGGAGTGCCACATTGCTCGAAGCTCCAGGCCGCGAGGGTGATCGGGAGCAAGGGACAAGCCGGTAGCAATTGCCTCGTTGGCTTCGACCCGGTTGGGCAACGGGATAAACGTGAACTTTCGCGCCTCGGCCAAGAGAGCCTCTGCTAACTCAAAGTGCAGCTCTGGGTTTCGGGCATCGATACTTGCAGCGACCCGAAACGAAGCGACGGCGTCGGTTGCCTTGCCCTCCTCTAGGAGCACGCGCCCCCAGGCTCGATGGGCTTCAGCGTTGTGCCAGTCCTCTTGGATGAGGTCGATTACCACGGAACGGGCGTGTTCGAAGTTGCCGTTCTGTGCCGAAGAAACTGCGTAGTTGGCTCGTGTCGTAGAGGTCATAAAACGACTGTGCACCACAGATTTGGGCCGACAAAGGGCCCTTTGCCCTATTCAGGGATACCCGGAAAGACTGAACCCCTCGAAAAACCCGAAACTAATTGCTATTTCTCAGGGCGAGACCTACTCTGTACACCGAGTCCAGAAATCACGTATTTCGAGGACGGGGATGGACGCAAGGCCTGTGAGAGGCGGGACTCTTACAGGGCGGGAAGCAGTTATCGAGGGAGACCTCCGTCACCCTCGATAACTGCTCGTTTCCCGACGAGCTGAGTGGGGAAACGAGAGCCGCGCAAACGATCTAGTGCTCGAATTTTGGAACACGTCCGAACACAGAAACCGGTGGCGCAACCACGCCGGCCGCGATACTCCGAGACACCGACTCCAGCTGGCTGGTCGCTTTCGTCTTTGTGAGAAGTCCACGAATCCTCGCCCGAATCGCATGAACGCTGAGGTGGAGTTCGTCGGCGATGGCGCCGGCCGTATAGCCCTGGACCAGTCGTTCCAAGACCTCAAACTCGGCCGGCGACAGGCCAAAGGGGTCCGCATTGACTCCAACGAAATGATCGTCCCCGGAGACGACAGAGCGAAGAATCCGGACGATGTCGGTCACGGGACATTCTTTGGAAACAACCGAGACTCTCGCTTGCTTCTTGACGGCGAGCGCCAATCCGGGCGTCGGGTATGCGGTCAACAAGACGATGGGCACCGGCGAACTCTGTCGCCGACGCTCCGCTTCCTCTTCGCGAATACGGTCAATGATGTCGAGATCCGCATAGCCCGCGCACGGGCGATGGCCTGCCACGACAACTTCAGGCGGCTGTTCCTCGACCCGTTTCAGGCCAGCTTCAAGATCCTGCTCGCACCATGAAATTCGGAGATCCTCGGTGATATCGAGCGCAAGACGCAATGCGTCAACGTACGACCGCTGACTCTCAAACATGACGATGCTTGCTGTTTCTTGCCCCACCGCATCCGCCTCTGGTTCTAGAAAGGTTTGCGCCATACCTACAGTAGAAGCACAAAATTACGCATCTCGTGTGACCCACTGCACAATCTTCACCATATTTGGTACGTCCAGATTGTGACAATTTGACGCCATTGCCACGCTACGTTTGACACCAGGCCGCATCGTTGACAGAAAGTACGGAATCGTCGGTCGAGCCGGCAGAATGCAAGACTGCGACTCCGGGAAGTGCAATTGGTTTAGATCCCATGTTGGCAACGATGGCAATCGAACCATGGGTGTAACGCAGCACACCATCCTCCACCGCCTCCAGTTCAAAAGTCGCCCCAGATGCGAATAGCTCTTTTCGTAGGGCGATGGCCTGACGGTACAAATGCAACATCGACGTTTCATCATTGACTTGGCTCTCTGCCGAAAGTGATGAGAAGACATCTGGCTGTGGAAGCCATGGGGCAGCATCGCCGAACCCGAAGGACGGTCCATCCACCGTCCATGGAAGCGGAACTCGAGCTCCATCTCGCCCCTTCTCGGTCCGCCCCGAACGCTCCCATGTGGGGTCATCGAGAACGTCTTGAGGTAGATCCCAGACCTCGGGAAGCCCGAGTTCTTCACCTTGATAGACGTAGGTCGAACCGGGAAGCGAGAGGGTGATCAACGCCGCTGTGCGCGCGCGTTTCTGGCCAAGCTCGAAGTCGAGATCTGCGGCAACTCCCGTCATTGGCCACTTCCGCCAGTTGACTTCCTGGTCCAAGCCATAGCGGCTGGCATGACGCATGACGTCATGGTTGGAGAGCACCCATGTAGACGGTGCATCGACCGCCTCGGCTGCTCTGACTGATCGATCGATGATCTCTGCGAACACCTCTGCATCCCAAACAGCCTCAAGTAGATCGAAGTTAAACGACTGGTGGTACTCGTCAGGTCGAAGGTAGAGCGGCAACCGGTCGGCGGCGACCCATGCCTCGGCCACCATCATCTTGTCGTCGTACTCGTTGAGCACGGCACGCCACCGGCGATTGATTTCATGCACGCCGTCTCGATCCCAGTGCGGATGATTCGGGGTCCGGTCGCTCTCCAGTAGTGCCGCAGCCTTCGCAACATTGGGAAACTCTGGGTCTTTCACCAAGCCGTGGGCGACATCGATGCGGAAGCCGTCGATGCCTCGGTCGAGCCAGAAACGCATCACGTCATCGAATTCGGCGCGCACCTCCTCGTTCTCCCAGTTGAGGTCCGGCTGCGACGGATCGAAGAGATGGAGATACCACTGTCCGTCCGGGGTCTGCTCCCACGCTGATCCACCGAACACTGCGGTCCAGTTGTTCGGCGGCTCAGAACCATCTCCAGCACCCTCTAAGAAGTGGTAGCGATCCCGTACCGCGCTCCCCTGCGGCGCCGCCAAAGCCTCTTGAAACCACACATGGTCGCTCGACGTGTGGTTCGGGACAAGGTCAGCAATGATGCGGATCCCTCGCTCATGCGCCTCGGTGACGAGCTCTTCGACCTCTTCGACCGTGCCGAACCGCGGGTCTATCTTGCGATAGTCGGCGACGTCATACCCACCGTCGCGCAGTGGCGATTCGTACCACGGGTTGATCCACAAGGCATCGACCCCGAGATCCTGCAGATAGCCAAGACGGCTTCGCAGCCCGGCGATATCACCGGTGCCATCGTTGTTGCCGTCGGCAAAGGAGCGCACGTACACCTGATAGACGACTGCGTCGCGCCACCACCCTGATCCTGTTGCCGAGTCTTGTTGGCTCATTGTTCCCCCTGATCGCACGATCGCGTCCGGGCCCCTTCTGGACCCAACGACGCCCGAGCGATCCTTACATTCGCTGACCGTGTTCGCCAGTTCTGACAAACTCACATCATGGACCCGTACCTGCAGGCAGCGATCGATGAAGCCACGACTGGATGGGACGAAGGCGGCATTCCGATCGGCTCGGTCTTAGTACACGACGGTCAGATCATCGGGCGCGGCCACAACAAACGAGTACAGAACGCAAGCCCAACGCTCCATGGCGAGATGGACGCGCTCGAAAACGCTGGACGCTTGCCTGCCTCGGTCTATCGCGAGTGCACGATCTACACCACGCTGTCGCCGTGTTCGATGTGCTCCGGCGCAATTCTGTTGTACGGGATTCCACGGGTTGTCGTTGGCGAAAATCGATCGTTCATGGGCGAAGAGGACCTGCTCCGATCACGTGGCGTTGAGGTCACCGTCGTCGATGACGCGACCTGCGTTGCGCTCATGGCACAACTCTTCGCCGAGCGTTCCGAGCTCTGGAACGAAGACATCGGCGAGTAGTCGCTGCTGACCTATGCCGACAGCAGGGACGGCGCGGGCGCGCTATGACGATGGGTTCAACGCGAGATGCCGCTGGCGCACTTGAGCTGGGTAGTGCGCCCGAGCGAAGTCGATATCGTGCGCCAACGCAAGATCGAGTAGCTCCATGCGGTCCGGGCTCTGCTTCCACGGCACCGGGACATAGATCGGAAGATCAAACCGTCGAAGTCGATCGAGACCCGAGTAGATCTTTCGCTGATACTCAGCCCGATCTGGCCAATCCCAATGTGCCGGAGCAAAACCGGTGCCGGGGTCGAGATAGCAACGGTGACGAAGACCGTAGCGCTCCATCTCGATGAGCCGTTCATCGAACCACGACACCATCACCTCGACCGGATCGCCTTCGACATGTTTGAGGTGCCGGGGATCTGGGCCCAACATGAACGGCAGCACCACGTCACATTCGCGCTCGGCTGCGAACTCCAGCATTTCTGTCGTTTGCAGAGCATCGGCTGCGTTGAGCACCGACGCGCCCGCATCAAAGGCCCGGCGAGCCGTTTCGACCTGCCAGGTATCGACCGAGATGGTCACCTCCAGCTCCGCTATTGCGCGCAAAGGGCCTTCGAGAATGGCCCACTCCTCTTCAGGGGTGACCATCGCAGCATCACCGTGTGATGCCTGCCCGCCAAGATCGATGTGATCAGCGCCTTCGTCGAGCAGCTTGCGAGCGTAACTTTTCGCATCTTCGGCTGTCGTGGCAACAGAGAATTCTGCCAGCGAGTCAGGCGATGCATTGATGACCCCGAATATCTCCACGGGATAAAGCTATGCGCTCCTCATCGCCGCGTCGAAACCCGAGGACCTGCAGAGTTAGCTGCGACCGCCGTCCCAGCCAATCGCTTCTGCGATTGCATCACGGGCGCCGACGGGATCTTCAATCGGCATCATGTGCCCAATCCCATCCATCTGCACCACCGAACCATCCTTGGCGGCATTGATGAGATCGGTAGCGGCCTTGATGGGTGTCATCTTGTCCTCAGATCCAAGGATGAACGTCACCGGTACGTCGATGCGCTCCATCGCCTCTACAGCACCCTCGTAGGCGGCACACGCTTCCATGTCTCGCCCGAGTGCACCTTGTGGCGAGCGGTCGATCAGGGCCGTCGATGAGCCAACGAGCCAGGTACCTGGCGAGCGGTGCCCACCACGATGCGCTCGGCTGCCCAAGGCCCACGATGTCATCAGACGACTCGCCCGTGGAATGTTCTCGTCGCTCGCGGTCAACAACTCTGGATGTACGGGCATCGCCGAGGCCGTGCCGATAAGCACGAGCGACTTTGCACACGTCGAGTCTTGGGCGGCCGCTTCAAGTGCCACGAATGACCCGAGCGAGAAGCCAACAAGATGCGCTGGCGCCATGTCGAGTTCGTGGACCAACCCCGCGAGCCACTCACCCATGGCTGGGATTGATTCGAGCGGCGCTCCCCCGCTCAACCCGTGCCCGGGAAGGTCGACTGCGCCAGCTCGGTAGCCGTGGTGCGAGAGCCACCGGCTCTGCATCTGCCAGGTGGTGCGGTCCATACCCGAACCGTGGATCAAGATGACGCCGGGAAGTTCGGGGTTGTGCTTGCGGCCACCGGTCGCAATCCTGACGGCGTTGCCGCGGTAGGTGATCTCCATCGTCTCTCTCCTATCGCTGCGACGCTTTGAGCGCCCGGCTCAGGTCGTCGATGATGTCTCGTTCGTCTTCGAGTCCTACCGAAAGGCGGACCAGGTCTTCTCCGACGCCCGCAGCGTCGAGGGCAGCCGCCGACATCTGTTGGTGCGTCGTTGATGCCGGGTGAACAACGAGCGTGCGGGCATCTCCAACGTTGGCGAGGTGCGACGCCAAACGAACGTTCTCGATGAACTTTCGGCCAGCCTCGCGACCGCCGTTAACTCCAAAGCTCAAGATCGCGCCAGCCCCTCGGGGATACAGCTCCTTGGCAAGCTCGTGGTCTGGGTGGGAAGGAGCGCTTGGATGCGACACCCAAGTGACCGCGTCGTGATCGACGAGCATCGCGATGACCGCTTCGGCGTTGGACATGTGCTTGGACATCCGTAGCGGCAACGTCTCGATGCCCTGGATGATCTGGAAGGCATTCATCGGCGACATCGCAGCGCCGAAGTCGCGCAATCCCTCAGCCCGTGCTCGGGCAATAAAGGCCGACGGACCAAACTCTTCAGAGAACGCCAGGCCGTGGTAGCCGTCGTATGGCTCGGTCAGGGTCGGGAACTTTCCGCTCGCGTCCCAGTCGAAGCGTCCACCATCGACGAGTACGCCTCCCAGAGCGACACCGTGTCCACCCATGAACTTGGTGACCGAATGCATCACGATGTCAGCACCGTGTTCGATTGGTTGCATGAGGTACGGGGTGGCGAACGTGGAGTCGACCATGAGAGGTAGCCCGTTGCTATGTGCGACCTCGGCGATCGCTTCGATATCGAGCACCTCGATTCCTGGATTGCCGAGCGTCTCGCCGTACACCAGGCGCGTGTCGGGGGTGATCGCCCGCTGGAAGGCTCCAGGATCTCGGGAATCCACGAAGGTTGTCGTGATCCCGAAGCGAGGAAGCGTCTGGGTCAAAATGTTCGCCGTGCCGCCATAGAGGTTTCGTGCCGCGACGATGTGCCCGCCCTGGCCCATGAGCGTTGCGATTCCGAGATGGATGGCAGACATGCCACTCGCTGTGCACACCGCACCCACGCCGCCTTCGAGAGCGGCGATCCGCTCTTCGAGCACTGCGGTCGTCGGATTCGAGATACGCGAATAGATGTGTCCGGGTTCCTCGAGATTGAACAAGCTTGCGGCGTGATCGGTGTCGTCGAACATGAACGACGTCGACCAATAAATGGGAACCGCACGCGCCCCGGTCTCGCTGTCTGGCTGATGTCCGGCGTGCAGACTCAGTGTTGAAAATCGAAGAAAGTCGGGCTCGACCATCAAACCTCCTACAGGTGAGCAGCAGCGTAGTCGACGCCCACCCAAAGCTCAGGGTCGACGACGGTACACTCGCCCGGTGCAAACGATCGTTCTCGGACCCGGCGAAGCCCGTCCTCTATTTTCCTCGATCGGTCCGGACCGCCGCTTTTGGTCTGCGGTGAGGGGAGCCCGGACGCTCTCGCGCATGAGCTCGCTGGTACAGATGCCCGACAGCATCTTGTTGCCCACCGATCGCCCGTCGATCATCGTTGCCAACCACAGCAGCTTGTTCGATCTCATCGGCGCACTGGTCGTACTCGGGAACTTCGGAATTCCGGCACGCATCGGCGTGAACGCCCGCTTCTTCGCGAACCCTGGGGGCGGCGCTTTCCTCCGAGGCATCGGCTGCATCCCCTTCGCTAAAGGGCAAGGCGAGATAGCCGAGCAGCAGATGATCGATGCGCTTAAGGCTGGTCAATCAGCTGCACTTATGCCCGAGGGACGAATCACCCGCCCCGAAGACCAAGTGAACGGAGTTGGCCCAGGTCGACCCGGAATATCACGCATCGCCCGGGGTGCTGACGCAGCGATCATTCCGGTGGGGTTCGCCTTCGCAGACCAAACATGGGCGCCCGGCACCCCACTACCGAAGGCGCGGTTTGGGAAACACAAAGTCATCGCGTCAATCGGCCCACCCATCGTGCTCGAGGACGATGATCACATCGCAAACGCTCAGATCGTGATGCAGGCCATTGGCGACTTGGTCATGCATGGGAGGACAACGGGCGAAGCCCGCGGTCCCAATGATCTCTAACCCAGGCGGCGAACAGCCTCGATAACGGCTAGATGACGTAGCCGAGGAACATCGCCAAGATTGCGGCACCAAATCCAATAGCGCCAAAGAGGCCCTTTTGCTTTGGGTCCGTAGCGTTCTTGTGCTTGACGGCACCGAATCCGGAGATCAGCACGAGGAGGAACTTGAAGCCGAACACAATGTTCCATGCCGTGGTTGCGTTCTCGATGTCGATCGCGATGATGTTCCAGATACCGGTGAAGATCGCTATTGCGAGGGCTGGGAAGGCGATGTTTGCAAAGCCCTGGGCGACCTTGGCTGGAAGTCCCTCGACCCCTGCTTCTTTGAGAACGGGCAGGATCGCCATCATGACGATCTGGCCACCTACCCAAACGGTTACAGCAAGGATGTGTAGGAAGATTCGGATGGTGTCGAGGTTCAGGACTGCAGACATCCCTGTACGTTCACAGTTCTCGCGAGTTATGGCAAGTCAGGGAGCGTGACAGATGCTGGACCGCCCCCACGCTTAATCAACCAAGGTCGCAACAGTGGCTTCGCGCACCTCGTCGGCGGTCACACCGGGAGCGAGTTCAATAAGTTGCAGACCACCCTCGACCACATCGAAGACACCGAGGTTCGTGATAATTCGGTCGACGACGCCCGCTCCCGTGAGCGGCAACGTGCACTCCTTCAGAAGCTTGCTGTCGCCGTGCTTGGACGTGTGATCGGTAATCACCACAACCCGACCAACGCCAGCCACGAGATCCATGGCGCCACCCATGCCTTTGACGAGCTTGCCTGGGATCATCCAGTTCGCGAGGTCCCCGTTCTCGGCAACTTCCATCGCGCCGAGAATGGCCATTGCGATCTTGCCGCCTCGAATCATGCCAAAGGACATCGCGCTATCGAAGTAGGCGGTTTGCGGTAACTCAGAGATGGTCTGCTTGCCCGCGTTGATCAGGTCGGCGTCGATGTCGGCTTCGAGTGGGAAGGGACCCATGCCGAGCATCCCGTTCTCCGATTGGAGGGTGACCTCCACCCCATCGGGGATGTAGTTGGAGACGAGCGTCGGAATGCCAATCCCGAGGTTGACGTACCAGCCGTCTTGGAGTTCCTGCGCGGCCCGTTCGGCCATCTGATTGCGATCCCAAGCCACTATGCGTCCCTCACTGTTCGTTGTTCGATGCGCTTTTCGTGCTCACCTTGGATGAGTCGATTCACATACACCCCCGGTAGGTGGATGTGGTCGGGGTCGAGTTCGCCAGCGGGCACGATCTCCTCGACCTCAGCCACACACACCTTGCCGCACATCGCCGCCGGTGGGTTGAAGTTGCGTGCGGTCTTGCGGAAGATCAAGTTGCCGGTGTCGTCGGCCTTCCATGCCTTCACGATCGACAAGTCCGCGAAGTACCCCTCTTCGAGAATGTAGGTTTCGCCTCCGAAGTCCTTGTGCTCCTTGCCTTCGGCGATCTGGGTTCCCACCCCGGTCTTTGTGTAGAAGCCGGGGATGCCACAACCTGCCGAGCGCATCCGTTCAGCAAGGGTGCCTTGAGGGTTGAACTCAACTTCTAACTCGCCAGCCAAGTACTGGCGCATGAACTCCGCGTTCTCGCCGACGTAGGACGAGATCATCTTTTTGACCTGCCGGGTTTCCAGCAGGATGCCGATGCCGAAGTCATCTACGCCGGCATTGTTTGAGGCGAACGTCAGGTCCGTCGTACCCGCCTCCTTGATCGCTCCGAGCAACAGCTCAGGTATGCC
The DNA here is from genome assembly GCA_964441145.1 of uncultured Acidimicrobiales bacterium. Lineage (GTDB taxonomy): Bacteria > Actinomycetota > Acidimicrobiia > Acidimicrobiales > SHLQ01 > SHLQ01. Next base: position 24,716 of record CAYTUB010000019.1, on the reverse strand, counting down.
GCATAGACCAAAGCCGCCGGAAGCGATCAACATCCCATCGAAGAGAAGACCGTCCAGGGCCTCAGATGGCGAGTCGTAGACCTTCTTCATTGTTCCAACCTTTCAGGGATTTAAAGGAGTCTTTAGCCAAGCAGGAGCGACAGGCTTTCGTAGACGAGCGCCGGCGTATCATCGCCGACGATGTGCACGGCGATCTCTCGCTTGAGAAGCACGCCCGACGACTTCTCGGACACATCGATGATTCGCCCTTTGGCGTGGACCTGTGCCCCTGCGGGAACGGGATTCAAGAAGCGCAGCTTGTCGGCGCCGTAGTTCAACACACCGAGCAGGCCATCGACATCGAGGCCCATCTCCATACCGAAATGCGAGACCAAGCTCAACGTCAAAAACCCGTGAGCAATCGGCCCACCGAAGGGGCCCTGCTCGGCACGTTCGAGATCGACATGGATCCATTGATGATCCTTGGTGACGTCGGCGAACGTATTGATCATGTCCTGGGTGATCTCGAGCGGATTGGTCCACTCGCTCCACTCCTCGGTGATCAACCCTCGAAGTCCGTCGATGTCCTTGACCGAAACGCTCATGGCGTCATCCTGTCACGACTAGCCGAGCCGCGCTGCAACAGCCGCTCGATACCGGTCAACGTTCGCAAGCTTTACGTCATCGAATCCGCGAATCATGTCGGCTAATTCCGCAATCTCTACGGCATCGGCGACGTTCGAACTTGTCAGTCCCGAGCTCAAGCTAAAGAGCAAGCTTCGATACTCATCGATCAGCTCCTGTTCGACGCGGCGCTCCAAAGAACGCCCAAACGGATCGAGTCGGCTGCCGCGTAGCTTCTTGGTTTTCAGCAGCGAATTGAAGGTCGCTCGCGCTGCCTTTGCCGGTACCGCGATCTTGCGGTCGATGCCGACCTTCTTGAGGCTCGGCGGTTTGAGCTGATAGGAGACGATGGCGTTGGGACCAAACCGGGCTTTCGCCTGAGCTTCCATGTCGGCGGCCACCGCGAGGCGAGCTACCTCGTATTCATCCTTGTACGCCATCAGATGGAAGAGATGGCGGGCAGCCACTGCGGCAAGGGGATCCCCCTCGATACCTTTCGCTATTTCGGCACGGCGGATCGCCGCGATGTCGTCGACATAGGCGCGTGCGGTATCGACGTTCCCCCACGCAATCAACTCGGGTATGCGCCACTGCAAGATCTCGACGAGACCATCGCTGGGTTCGGGGACCAGGTTCAGCAGCGCAGTGGTCTCGGCCGTAGGCGGTGGCGGGACGCGCTTTTCTGGTGCAGCCAAGGCGGCCAGCTCATGGAGAAGCTCTGGCTCATGAACCAGGCGGCGGCCAAGACGAAACGCGGCAACGTTGGTTTCGACGCTGACACCATTGGCCGCGAGTGCTTCTTCGAACGATGCTGCCGACACCGGGATACGACCGAGTTGGTATGCCATGCCGAGAACCAGAACGTTGGCGGCAGGTTGAGATGCAAAGACGTACCTGGCGATCGCCTCGGCATCGACATAGCGATTTGCTTCACTGCGGGTCGACGCGTCGATGGCTCGTCGGAACCGGTCGGCATCGGGAAACGTCTCGTGTTCGAGTCGGGTAACCATTTGTCCCGTCGGCACCTGCGTGGTCGACACAATCGCGACTGTTGACTCGGGGTTAGATCGCTCAAGGACATGGGGCTGGGCACCGCCGACAACGTCAAAGAGCAACAGCGTGTCGGCGCCATCGGCTCCCACCTTGGCTGAGCCTTCATGGCTTTGCGGGCCAATCCGAAGGTTCGAAACAACCTGGCCGCCCTTTTGTGCGAGCCCGGTCTGATCGAGGCTGGTCGCAACAAGTCCGTCGAGCATCGCCGCGGTCGAGAGCACCTGAGAGATCGTGACCACACCGGTGCCGCCGATACCGACGATCAGCAGCGATGCGTCCGCGACTCGCTCGGGCTCTGGGGGCACGGGACCGCTTCCATACGCGGCACCCGGCGCGTCGGTGGTCACCGCATCGGCTGGGTCGATCTCGACGGTTACAAACGCAGGGCAGTTTCCGCCGAGACAGGTCAGGTCGAGATTGCAGGATTCCTGATGGATCTGTGTCTTGCGGCCGAACGGCGTCTCCACGGGATGGACGCTCATGCAATTGGAGACCTCGCCGCAATGCCCGCATCCCTCACAGATCGCCTCGTTGATCATCACCCTGGTCGTCGGAGCGGTGATGGTTCCGCGCTTGCGACGTCGACGAAGGTCAGCGGCGCACCCTTGGTCGTAGATCACGGCCGTAACACCCGGGATCTCACGAAGCTCGCGTTGGACCGCATCGAATGCTGATCGATCCACGACACGGCAGCCCGATGCGAAGCCTGCGTTGCGGGGGTATTGGTCGACGTCGTCGGTTACGACCACGGTGGTCCCCACTCCCTCGGCATCTAGCCATCGGGTCAGTGCGGGGACCGGCATCTCACCGGCGGCGTCCTGCCCACCGGTCATCGCAACGACGCCGTTGTACAGCAGCTTGAACGTGATGTTGGTTCCCGCGGCCACCGCTTGGCGAATGGCGAGGCTTCCGCTGTGAAAGAACGTTCCGTCGCCGAGGTTTTGGAAGCGGTGTGCATCCTCGACAAAGGGAGCGGTACCAACCCACTGTGCGCCTTCGCCACCCATCTGGGTGAGCCCAACGGTTGACCGATCCATCCACAACGCCATGGAGTGGCAGCCAATGCCGCCGCCGACGAGCGATCCTTCCGGAGCAGCCGTCGAGACATTGTGCGGGCACCCCGAGCAGTAGTACGGGGTACGGTTGGGCAAACCGGAGTCGCCGAGAATCGGGATTCGTTCACGTTGGCGAACCAATCGCGATGGGTCGATCCGGGCGGTCAACACTCGCCGAAGCGGTTCGACGAGTGCCTTTCCGGAGAGCGCTCCCGCAACGGGGAGTAGCCGCTGTCGTTCAGCATCAACCTTTCCGTATACGGCGGGTCGGTTCGGGTCGTCGTAGAGAATGTCACGGACTTGTGTCTCGATGAAGGGCCGTTTGGCTTCGACGACGAGCACGGTGTCGAGCCCGTGGGTAAAGGCGCGCAGCGCCTGGGGTTCAAGTGGCGAGATAAGACCCGGCACATAGACGCGAATGCCCAGCTCATCGAGCTTGTCGGCCACACCCAGCAGCTCGAGAGCGTCGCGCACATCGCCGTGGGGCTTACCGGCAACCACAATCCCAAGCCACGCATCCTCAGCGCCGTAGGACTCTCCAAAGGGGTTCTGGCGTGCGAATCCGAGGGCGGCTTGAGTGCGATGCCCAAAGAGTTCTTCTTCGAGCATCACTGACTTGGGCGCCAATAGATCGGCATCAACCGTGTGGCGCCATGGCTCACCGGCCACTTCATAGACGTAGTCCGAAATGTCGACGTCAGCGCTGTTCGCTGGAATGGTCGCAAAGCCATCCGCGACATCGGTGTGTACCTTGACGCCGACCCACAACCCCGACGCCCGCGACAGTTCGACGCCAAGACGGCCCAAGCGCGCCACATCGGCCACGTCGGCTGGGTATAACACCGGCATTCCGGCGTCGTGCAGCGCGAACTCTGACGCGGACGGGATCGTCGACGATTTACATTCGGGGTCATCGCCTGCGAGGGCGAGGACTCCGCCGCGTGGGTGCACGCCCGCAAAGTTTCCGTGCCGGAACGCATCGCCGGAACGGTCTACGCCAGGGCCCTTTCCGTACCAGAGACCAAGCACGCCATCGAAACGCTGGTTGGCTTCGAGCGCCGTCATCTGCGATCCCCAGATCGCCGTCGCCGCCAAGTCTTCGTTGACCCCGCTAATGAAGCGCACATCTGCCGCGTCGAGCGCAGCTTTGTGTTGGGCAACGATGCTCTCGATCCCGCCGAGAGGAGACCCGCGGTATCCACTGATCAGTGAGGCGAGCCGAGAGCCCTTGGCCTTGTCGATTCGGTGCTGATCGACGGGGATCCGCATGAGCGCTTGGGCACCCGAGAGGGTGATCATTCCCTCGGTCGCAGTGAAGCGCTCCGTCAGCTGCAGCTCCGGCCGATTCATTGACCGGACTCAGCTGCTTCGTTGATTGCTTTGCGGATGCGCCGCTTGGCGACACCGATTGCCTTGCCCCATTCACCGGCGACCTCTTCCAACTCGACTCGTTCGCTTTGTTGCGCCGGTTTGCGAAGCCCTGGAGGTTGTGGCGAAGGGGCTGGCGGTGCCGGCGGGGCATTGTCGACGTCACGGACCCTTCCGGGCGGCGGTGGAAGCGCTGAAGGCGGTGGCGGGCCCGGGGCGACCTTGGGCTTGTAGGTCCGTTGAGTGATGATCTCCGCGACGTGTGCTGTGGTATCGCTCTGCTTTTGCGACTCGCTCGGAAGGAACGTCCGATCGCTGGCCCTCGCTGTCGTGGACGATGAAGCCCGTCCCGTTGGAGTCCCCGCGCTACGTCGGGTTGTGGGAGCAGGTCGAGTCGACTTTGGCGGTGCCGATGTCCGGCGGGCCCGCGACGGTTCGGGTGACTGCTTGCGACCGGTTTCGAACGGCTCCTCATCGCCCACGATTTGGGCGGTGACCCTTCGCAGAATCGATCCGATCTCGCCGTGTCCGGGAGCCGGTGGAAGTGAGGTCATTCCCCAAGTTCGCGGATAGGACGACTCGGGATACCAACGTCCGTTGGACGCGAGCCAATCCGTTTCGCTTCGTTCGTCCCAGGTGGCTCCGCTCATGGATGAATGGTAGCCGCCGGAACTCGCCCGACCTCATAGGTCGCGCTACCGCTCATAGGGCGATGCCCGCGGTTTTCGTTTCGAGGTACTCGAGTAAGCCCTCGCGTGCGCCTTCTCGACCAATGCCGCTATCCCCCATCCCGCCAAAGGGAACCGACGCCGACGTCGGGTTCACGTCGTTGACGCCGATGATCCCAAAGCGCAGACCCTCCACGGTTCGAAGGGCGGTCGAGAGGTCATTGGTGTAGACGTAGGCAGCGAGTCCGTAGTTGGTGTCGTTCGCCAGGTCGATCAAAGAGGCGGGGTCGTCGTAGCTGATGATTGGAGCCACCGGCCCAAAGGTCTCCTCCGTGGCGATCATCATGTCGGCGGTTACCCCTGCGAGAACTGTCGGCGCGTAGAAGTGTCCGGCGGCGAAATCGCCATCGGTTAGCCGGTGGCCCCCGACCAGAGTCTCTGCGCCTTTGGCGACGGCGTCTTCCACCTGCGCCTCAACCTTGGCCACGGCTGGCTCGTTGACGAGCGGCCCACAACCCACCCCGTCGACCGACCCGTCGCCAGTGACAATGCGCCCCACTCTTTCGGCCATTGTCTCGGTGAATGCGTCGACGTGGGATTCGTGGACATAGATCCGATTCGGACTGATGCACGCCTGTCCCGCATTGAGGAACTTCAGTGCGGACGCTCCCTTGGCCGCGTGGACCGGGTCAGCGTCCGGCATAACCAGAAACGGGGCGTGCCCACCGAGCTCAACAGAGATCCGCTTCAGCGATGCTCCGGCCGCTGCGGCCAACGTTCGCCCAACAGCAGTGGAGCCGGTGAACGTTAGCTTGTTGACGCGAGGGTCAGCGGTGAATGTCTTACCGATCGGAACCGGGTCGAGTGCCGTGACCATGTTGATCACTCCAGCGGGAACACCAGCGTCGTGGAAGACCTCGAAGATCGCTTTTGCGTTGAGCGGCGTTGCCTCAGCGGGTTTGAGCACGATCGTGCACCCGGCTGCCAGAGCGGGTGCCATCTTCCGGGTGAGCATCGACATGGGGTAGTTCCACGGCGTCACCGCCGCCACAACTCCGACCGGAGCCTGCACCGACAGGAACCGTTGGTTCGCCCGAGCCGACGGGATCCACTCCCCTGTCAGCCGTCGAGCCTCTTCGGCAAACCAACGGATGAAGTCGGCGCCGTAGTTCACCTCGGCGCGACTCGCCCGAAGGGGCTTGCCTTGCTCAGCGGTCATCAGAGATGCGAGTTCGTCGGCGCGCTCGCGCATGAGGTTCCACGCGGTCATCAAGATGTCGGCCCGCTCATAGGCCGTTCTCTGAGACCAGTCCGCGAACGCTGCGTGGGCCGCCTCGATTGCCCGCTCGGCATCCTCACTTTCGCCGTCAGGCACCTCACCAAGGTGTTCCCCCGTAGCGGGATTTGTGACCGTAAAGGTCTTCCCCGAAACCGCGTCGACAAACTCACCGTTAATGAACATGGCCACAGGCTACGATCCGGAGATGCTCCCGAACGACCCGGCCCTCGAGCGCGTAGGGATAACCACCGAGCGTCTACCCGACGGCCAATGGTCAGCCACGATGTCGGTCACCGAGGCGGACCTCAACCGTCACGGCGTCGGTCACGGCGGTGTCGTGTTTCTTCTCGCCGATGCGGTCTTCGAACGTGTCACCAACGCAGACCTCGACGCCGATCGGGTCGCCTTCGCCGCTTCAGCGAGCATCGACTTTGTGCGCCCAGCGCTCCCCGGCGACACGCTGACCGCTATTGGGTCAGCAACCAATGCCTGGGGCCGGACCACACTCGTCGATATCGCCTTACGGAACCAGTCCGACGAAATCGTTGCGCACTTCCGTGGACAAACCCGAACGGTCAACAAGTGAAGGGTGAAGCGACATGGCGGCAGTAGACCCCGATGAGGTCAATGCGTACATGGCCAGCTTGGGCGACTTCACCGGCCACGGCGGCACCCTGGTCGAGTCCGTCGATGACGACGGCACGGTTCGCCTGCGGTGGGTCTACGACGAGCAGGCTTTGCGTCCGGGCGGCTATATCTCCGGCCCGACGATGTTTACCGTTGCCGATCTTGCCGGGTGGGTCGTGGTTTTCGCTAGCGAAGGGATCGAGCCAATGGCGGTCACCTGGGATCTACACATCACGTTCCTAAGACCGGCCATCGGTGGCGACCTCATAGCCGTTGCCAAGAGGCTTAAGAAAGGCCGCAAACTCGTCTACTCCGAGATCACCATGCACATCGACGGCGCCCCCGAAAAACCTGTCGCTCATGCAACAGTGACCTACGCCCTCCCGTGATGCCCCTTAGAAATTCTGTGGTCAGCTAGCGGACTATAGACATGCTCCCAGACCACAAATTCTCAAGACAGTGATCTGTGGTCAGCTAGCGGACTATACGCATGCTCACGGACCACAGATTCTCTAGGAGGAGCAGAGGGCGGCTACGGCGTTGGGGGTGTCGGCTTCGGTGAAGACTTCTTCGAAGCCGGAGGATCCGGCCATGGCCAACGTTGCGCTTCGGTCTGAGATCAGCTCGACGCGATAGACACCCACCTCGGGCACTTCAGGGGCGAGAGACAATCCAATTGACGCAAGCGACGGGCGGGTCAGGTCCGCTGCCAGCGCTGCCTCTTCGAGCACAGCAACCAACAGGTCAGCTTGTTCCCAGCCGAGAAGAGCAGGGCCAGCATTGGCATAGGAAATCCCGGGGGCGTACTCGGCTAGCCCGGCCCTGGTATCGCCCAATGCGGGGTCGTCGACGATGGCGCCGGCTTCGGCCAACCGGTAGACGTTGGCCAGGCTGGGTCCGCTCAAGGTATCGAACACGGTCGAGGCCGCGTTGGCGCTCGGCCCTCCCCATACCCACGACGGTGGGTCCTCCACCAGGGCAAGGAAATCGGCGAGTTGTGACAACGTGGGCGGCCCAGTGGCAACCCAAACCAATTCGGCATTGGTATCAACGAGGCTGTCGATGATGTCCTGTCCGTCCTCGCCCTGCAGGTCATCAGGGCCTACGGAGAGGTCAGCCACGATCTCGAGCTCCAGCTCACTGGCGACAAGACGGGCGACCTCGGCTGACTCCTGCGACCAGTCTTCGTTTCCCGAAAGGATGGCCAGCTGCGTTCGGTCACCATCGCCACTTGCGACAAGAGCGGCCAGCCCTGTGGTGGTGTCGGCACACACCGGTGGCCGCAACGGAACGAGAGCATCGGGTGCAGCCACGCTGGTGCCAAACGCACGGTTGCCGATCGTCAGCACCGTCGACGATCCCGAGGCCGCTGCAGTGCTGAAATCCAGGCCTGGTTGGGAGAGGCCTCCGATGGCCACTACCCCGTCAGCGCTGTCACCAACCAACGCCCCAACGTTCTCGGCGTGCACTGTTGCGTCGCCCCCATTGTCCATGGCGATGAGCTCGACTGTTCGGCCAGCGATCCCACCGGTTGCGTTGATGAGCTCGAATCGGGCGAAATGCCCATCGAGGAGTAGTGCGTCATGTGACGAGAGCGGTCCGCTGAGATCCAACGAATACCCGATACGAATCGAGTCATCATCGACCCCGACATCGGCGGCGACAGCGGGCGCCGCTACGTCGGGTAGAGGCGTTACAACA
>CAYTUB010000019.1:0-16262 GCA_964441145.1 uncultured Acidimicrobiales bacterium | reverse complement strand
CCCGACATCGGCGGCGACAGCGGGCGCCGCTACGTCGGGTAGAGGCGTTACAACAGCGTCCGCGGTGTCTGTTTGAGACGCCTCGGCGACCGACGTTGTAGTCGTGCTATCCGCAGCACCGACGTCGGGTTCGGCATCGGATGAACACGCGGCGGCCAAGAGGGCCAGCACGGAGAAGAGACAGAGCCGTACCAGTCGTCCCCGAGCCAAGAAGTCTCCCACGCCTGCAGCCTACCTAGCTCTGGAGCTCGCCTCCGAGGTACGCGGCTATCACATCGGGGTTCTGCTGGATGTCCTCGGGAAGACCTTCGGCGATCTTTTGGCCGAAGTCCAACACCATGATGCGATCGGCAATATCCATAACGAGTCCCATGTCGTGTTCCACCATGATCATTGCGATTCCGAGCTCGCGTCGAATGTCGAGGATGAACCGGGCCATGTCCTCGGTCTCCTCTTGGTTCATGCCCGCTACTGGCTCATCGAGAAGCAACAGCACGGGGTCCATCGCGAGTGCTCGCCCAAGCTCGACACGCTTTTGGACGCCGTAGGGCAAGAGGGAAACCGGACTCTTCCGGAATTCCTCAATCTCGAGGAAATCGATGATGTCTTCGCACTTGCGGCGATTTTCCATCTCTTCGCGCTTGGCGGGGCCAAGCCAAAAGGCACCGGCGAGCCACGAGCTCTTCATGCGGAGATGACGCCCGGTCAACAGGTTGTCGACGACGGTCATGTTGGCGAAGAGTTCAATGTTTTGGAAGGTCCGAGCAATGCCTTGCTCCGCGACCTTGTCCGGGCGCAGGCCCATGATTGACGTTCCTTGCCAACGGATGTCGCCCTCTTGGGGCCGATACACCTGCGACAAGGTGTTGAAGATCGATGTCTTCCCGGCACCGTTTGGACCGATGATCGAAAAAAGTTCGCCGTCGTTGACGTGAAAGGACACGCCATCAATGGCGGTCACCCCACCGAAACGCAGCGTGATGTCATCGACCTCAAGTAACGGTTCGCTCATTGTTCGCTCCTATGACAACCAGCGCTTGCGGCGCTTGTAGTGCTTGACATCGCGGAAGCTCTTCCGCTGGCCGGACTCATCGGTGTGGAGGCCAAGGTAGAACTCCTGTACGTCCTCATCGTTGCGAAGCTTCTCAGCAGGCCCGTCGAGGACGATCTTGCCGTTCTCCATGATGTAGCCGTAGTCGGCAATCGAGAGTGCCATCGCCGCGTTCTGCTCGATGAGCAACACGCTGACACCGGATTTATTGATGTCTACGATGATGTCTCGAATTTGTTCGACCAGTAGTGGTGCGAGGCCAAGCGATGGTTCGTCGAGAATCAACAGATCTGGGTTTGCCATCAGCGCGCGACCAATGGCGAGCATTTGCTGCTCCCCGCCCGAGAGGTAACCGGCGCTTTGATCGCGGCGCTCATGAAGAACCGGGAACATCTCCATGGTCTGTTCGTAGGCGGACTTCACGCTGTCTTTGTCTGCGTTGGTGAAGGCACCGGTTTGCAGGTTCTCCTCCACCGTGAGCTCGGCAAAGACGCGTCTGCCTTCCATCACTTGAGTGATCCCTGCGACCACGATGTCCGCCGGATTCGAATGGGTGATCTCCTGTCCCCGCCAGGTGATTCCGCCCTTGGTGATATTCCCCTCGTGCACGTCGAGCAAACCACTAATGGCCCGTAGCGTCGTCGTCTTTCCTGCACCATTGGCGCCTAGCAGGGCAACAATTTGCCCATCGGGCACCTCGATCGAGAGCCCGCGCAGCACCAGGATTACGTCGTTGTACACAACTTCTAGGTTGGCAACTTCGAGCATCTCGTCCTCCCGAACGACCTCGCTGGAGCATGCCGGGGCGCATTGCGCACCCCGGCACAAACTCCGCTGGAGGGGTCTAGCTATTTAGCCTTCGCTGACAAAGCAAGGCTCGTTGAACTCAAAGCCCGCAGCAACAGAACCAACGAAGTTGTCCTCAACCGCAACGAAACCAGCGGAGCCAGGCTCGGTGATCGAGGTTTCGAGGGTCGCATCTGCTGCCACGATGTCGTAGATGAACGATCCACGAACGGCAAAGTCGTTCGGGTCACCAACCCACGACTGGTCGGGTGCAAGACCCTGGAAGTCAACCGTGACCTCGTTGGCTGCAGCGACAACGCCAGCGCGAGTCATGTCACCGTTTGCAGCAGCTTGCTCGAGCACTGCTTGGGTGAAGATCGCTTCGGTCCAACCAAAGATGTAGGCGTCAGCTACGGCGTAGGTGCCATCGGGGAGACGCTCGGTGAGGGTCGACACGATGTCGGACATGCCAGCGCTGTCGTTGGAATCCCACAGCGCCGTGTACGTGCTGTGGAAGTAGAAGGCGTCGAGGGCTGGAGCGACCTCGGTGCCGAGAAGCGCTGGGTTGTAACTCGGGGAGTTGCCCGACCAGATCGCGTCGAGACCCTGAGCTGCAGCGCCACCAAGAACCTGAGCAAGGACGCCAGGAGAGCTGGTGATCCACACGATGTCTGGATCGGCAGCTACCAGCTCGGAGATGACGCCACTGAAGTCATCACCAGCAAGAAGTCCTTCGCCGTCGAAGACGATGTCGATATCGAGTGCTTCTGCGGCGATCTTGGCACCCGCAGCACCGTCCTGGCCATATTCGCCAGGGAACGAGACGACGGCAAGCGTCGGGTTCGCCTCAGGAGAAGCTCCCGCGAGGAACTCCACGCCATTCTGACTCTCAAAGCAGTAGTTCGTGTAGAGCTCGAACACGTTGCCGCCAAGGTCTTGGTCGGCCCAACCCGAGTACCACGAAAGTGGAATTGCGACGAGATCGTCATCAACAAGATCGGCAGCGATTGCACCGGTGTGTGGTGAACCGGTCGACTGGCTAATGATGACTACGCCGTCTGCGCTCTCTTCGGAGAGTTCTGCATAGTTATCGAGGTGGGTCGGAACGTCGTAGCCGCTATCGAGCGTCACGAGCTCAATCTGGCGTCCAGCGATGCCGCCCTGTTCGTTCAGACGATCGAAGTACGCGGTCTGCGCATCGACAATCGGTGTCGTGAGTCCAGCGAAGATACCGGAAAGGTCAGCCGACAACCCGATGCGAATCGTCTCGTCGTCGACACCGAAGTCGGTGGCAACCTCGACGACGTCATCTGCCGCGGCATCGTCGCCGTCGTCGGCATCGCCGCCGTCGTCGTCACCCGAGTCACCCGAGTCATCATCATCGTCGTCGGTGACGGCGTCTTCGACGTCCTCAGCGACGTCACCGGCTGCGTCGGTGGCGGTTTCGGCAGCGGCGCTACATGCAACCGCAATCAGACCAAATATGGCTAGTAGTGCTAACCATCGCATTCGTTTCATAGGATTCCCCTCCCTGGGAAATGAGAAGTGTGCTCGCTTTGAGCACGCTTGCTCGTATAGCTATTGCTTCCCGGACCGTGTGGCCCGAAGATCTTGTATCCCCACCGTTGCCGTCCAGAATCACCTAATAAGAGAACGGCCACCCCTTCCAGTAGTTGCGTACGCGAACCCAGATACCGAAGAGTCCGAGCGGTTCAAAGATCAGGAATACGACGATCAAAACACCGAAAATAACGATGTTCCAGTCGAAGACATTCAGTGTCCAACCTGGTGCAACCGCAGGCTCAGAGATGGGGCCGATGTCACCCCCGCCATTGGTCAAAAGAAGGTCGCCGATCGCTCCGGTGACTCCACCCTCGCGTTCGGCGAGCCACTCGGTAACTTGTTCGACCATCTCGGGCAAGATGATCACGAAGAACGTGCCCATCAGCACGCCGCTAGTCGTGCCCGCGCCGCCGATCAGCAGAATCGCGATGAACTCCACCGACAGGGCGAGGCTCCACTGGTTTCCGGCGATCGTGCCGAGGAACGAGGCAGCCATGGCACCGGAGATACCAGCGAAGAACGAGGAGAGGCCAAAGGCGATCAGCTTGTACTTGACCTCGGGGACACCCATCACCTCAGCGGCGATGTCGCGGTCTCGGATCGCTTGGAAGGCGCGACCGGTTCGGCTGCGAAGAATGTTCTTGGCGAGGAAGGTCATGACGACCAGGACAACCAGCGCAAACAAGTAGACCTTTTGTTCTTCGCTGACTTCAAAGCTGTTGAGCCCGAACCAGCCGGTGACGGTGTCTTCGCTCGACACATTCACCAGCGGGGTCTCTTCCCGCCACAGCTTGATATCGAACTCAGGAAAGCGGCGTCCGGCTTCGGTGTCGCCCGCGATTTGCGGGAACACCCGCGAGAGGTGGATGCCAATGAAGACGAGTCCGAGCGTCAGGATTGCCAAGTACAAGCCACGCAACCGCACCGCGGCGGGCGCAACGGCCAGGCCGATGGCTGCGGCCACGATGCCCGACGCTGGAAGCCAGATCCAGATGGGAAGCCCCCAACCCCAACGGTTGCCGCCGAGTTCTCCGCCCATCACCGCAGCGGTACAGGCACCGGCTCCCATAAAGAAGGCATGGCCAAGTGATACCTGACCGGCGACGCCAGCCAAGAGGTTCAGGCCAAGTGCAGCGACAGCGAGAATGAACACCTCCGTCATCGGGCGCAGCCAGTTGCTATCGCCGAGGAAGCGGATGAAGGGAATTCCGTCCTGCAGAATCGGGATCGACCCAAGCAGCGTGAACCGTCCACCGACGATTGGCCAGCTATCGGGGAACGCTCGGGGCACCGGCCCGGTGAGGAACGGGATGTCGAAGGGCATCAAGAACAACAGCAGGACGAACCCGCCGACGAGCCACCGTTGCATCGATGTAGGGAAGATCGCGTTGTCTGCCTCGTAGGAGGTGAACAGCTTTGGCCTACCTCGCATCAGACCCTCCTAATTTCTGGTGTTCCGAACAGTCCAAATGGCCGGATGAGCAGAACGGCCAGCATGACGATGTAGGGCACGATTGTTTGAAACCCGGCACCCAAGGTCGAGGTGAACTGACCCAAGTACTGCCCGGAGGAAATTTCGGCGACACCGATAAGAAGCCCACCGATGAGTGCACCTTGAATCGAGTCGAGCCCACCAAGAATCACCGCTGGCAGCGCGCGGAATGCCACGAGAGCGGTCACCAGTGTGACGCTTCCCTCCGCAGCGATTGGCGGTTGCGTGGCGAACACTCCCCCAAGGACGGCAAGCACGGTTCCCGCGGCCCACGCAATCGCAAATACCTGGCCGACGTTGATGCCTTGGGCCATGGCCGCTTCCTGATCGAACGACACGGCCCGCATCGCGACCCCGAGCTTCGAGCGGTAGAAGAAGTACACGGCGACGAAGGACAGTGCTGTCCCGAAGAGAATGACGACGATGCTCCAGTTGTAGAAGGCGCCGAAGAGCACAAAGCCACCATCGCTATCGCCGCCGCTTGCCGCCCACGGCGCCTCAACCGACCGGTTCAGCACCCGAACCGAGTCAGACGATGCCTGTCGAAGCGCGATCTCGAGCCCGAGCGTCACAACCGCAAGGGAGAACAAGGGTTGACCAACCATTGGACGAATGGCGATGCGCTCCAGCACGATGCCGAGCACCGCTCCAAAGATCATGGCGATCGCAAGGTTCCCGAGCCACTCGATCCAAACGCTGTCGCTTATCGCAAAAAGGATCAGTAAGACGAAAGCTCCGGCGGTCGTGGCAAGCATTCGCACACTGGGACGCCACCCGCGTACGGCCCCGATTCCAAGGCCTGCAACGAGGGCGATGATCAGGCTGGTCGCCTCGTTGTCGAGGAAGGCAAACCCGGCACGGGTCGACAGCCAACGCAAAAAGACGAACCCGATCAGCCCTGTTGCAACCATTCTCCCTTGCACGGCGTAACCGCTCAGCAGGTGCACGGCCAAGCCCGCCAAGAAGGCGACCAAGATGATCGACGCCCACTGTTGCGCGAAGTCGGGAAAGCCATCGCCGGCAAAGGGAGCTCGCCACCAGGTGAACGGTGTCTGCCCACGAGGAGCTGATTCGTCGGGGCGATCGAAGACCAGGAAGGAGACGAACAGTCCGCCAATGGCGGCGAGCGCGCCCTGCGCGAAGTTCAGCACCTGTGTTGCTTTAAAGATGATGACGAAGCCGAGCGCGATCATCGCGTAGACCCCACCGAGCGCGAGGCCTCGAGCGAGGGTGTTGAGGAACCGAGAGCCAAAGCTCGCATCCACCTGAGCCAGGATTGAAACCGCGTCAAGCATCAGTACATGGACTCCACGAGGTCACCAAACATGTCCAGGACAGCCGACCGCTTCAGCTTCTGCGTCGCGGTGAGTTCGCCATCTTCGTGGTCGAGTTCTTTGGGGATCATGGCGTATTTCTTGATGCCTTCGACGCGGGCGAACTTTGCGTTCGTTTCGTCGACGATGCCCTGCACCAACTCGAGCACCTCGGGCTTCTCCGTGAGGTCGCGATAGGTGGTGTAGGGGATGTTCTTGCGCAGAGCCCAGTCACCCACCGTGTCGAGTTCGATGCCGACGAGGGCGGTCAGATATTTGCGGCCATCACCAATGACCATGACCTCTTTGATGAACGGTGACGCTTTGAGGCTGTTCTCGATCTCGGACGGCGAGATGTTCTTTCCGCCAGAGGTGATGATGATGTCCTTCATGCGATCGACAATCTTCACGTGGGTGCCGTCGACCCACTCGCCGACGTCGCCGGTCTTGAGCCATCCGTCCTCGGTAAAGGTCTCCGCCGTCTTTTCCGGCTTGTTCCAATAGCCCGTGAACACACCTGGGTGCTTGGTTTGAATCTCGCCGGTCTCTTCATGGATGCGAAGATCCGTGCCTGGATAGGGCTCGCCGACCGTGCCCAGCTTGAGACGCCCCGGATAGTTGCAGGTCGCAACAGCTGAGTTCTCGGTCATCCCATAGAGCTCATAGACCTCGATGCCAATGCCCATGAAAAACTCGAGTACCTCGGGCGCGATCGGTGCCGCGCCGCTAGATGCCCGACGGCAGTGGCGTAGCCCGATCCGCTCCTGCAGGGCGCGAAAGACCAACGGGTAAAACACCCAATGCATGGCACGACTGACCGCCGTGTGGTTCCCGCTATTGGCTACCTTGGCGGCACCGATGTAGCTGGCGGCTTTCATTCCTGTTCCAAGCCAAAATTTCTTGAACGCTGTCGCGTCGCCACCACGGATTTGCACCCCAGCGTGCAGGCGTTCCCAGATTCGAGGGACAGCAAAGAACAACGTGGGCTGAACCTCGCGCAAGTTGGAGGCCACTGTTTCAATCGATTCAGCGAAGTTCAGCGTGGGCCCGCCCGCGAGCATCGTCCACGTCGAGAAGATTCGCTCGGCGACGTGACAAAGAGGCAGGTAGGTGAGAATTTCGTCGCTCTTGTTGGGCGGGGTGTTGTCGGGGTACGCAGCCTTCTCGTCGATGATCTTCTCCATGGCGTACATGGAGTTTGCATTTGTGAGCATCGCGCCCTTGGGAGGTCCCGTGGTGCCCGACGTGTACACCAACGTCATGACGTCGTCGTCTTGGGCTGCAGCCATTCTCTGAGCCACCGCGCCGGGGTTCGACTCACGATGGTCTCGACCCAACTGGAGGAAGTCGTCCCAGAACATCAAGCGTTCGTCGGTAAATTCAGCGAACCCTCGGGGTTCTAGATAGATGAGTGTCCGAACATCATCAATCTTCGCCGGGTCGATTTCGAAGATCTTGTCGACTTGCTCCTGGTCTTCAGCGAGGTGCACGACAGAGCCCGAGTCAGTCAATACGTACTCGACTTCTGCGGCTGGGTTGGTGGGATACAGACCCACGGTGATCCCACGGATGGCCACGGTGGCCAGGTCGAGAATGACCCACTCCGGCCGATCCTCGGCGTGGATCGTCACGCGATCACCAACGTCGAGGCCCAACGACAGGAGCCCATGAGCTGCGAGTTCGATCTTCTCCCAAACGTCGACCCAGGAAGACTCTTTCCAGATGCCGTAGTCCTTCTCTCGAAACGCGACGTGGCCCGGGTCGTTCAACGCCCAATCGCGGGCCAAGGACGCAACCGTGCGCGCCGCGGCGCCGTCGCGTTGGGGCACGGAGCGCTCTTCGGTCACGGTCATCGGCAACCCCCCTCAAAGTCGTCTGACCAAACTGTGTGGTGAACGTACCATGCAATGTGACCTTTGTCGCAACTCGTTCCGGCGCCAGATTTCAGAAGCCGTCGACCGGCAGTGCGGATGGTTACCGATCCGCAAAGTTGTTATCGCTCGAAACGCCTTTGACGCCTTGCAACGAGGCATCGATTCCGCCGAAAACCCCAAAGACGCACGGCTGGCAGCCGTGCGTCTTTGCCTACGACCCGAAAGCCGTTGGTTGGGGTGACCTGTTGGTCGCCCGCCCCGCCAATTCTTCTGCCTAGCCCTGGATCTTGATGGTGTCGTCGGCAAGTTCGAAGTTGGTGGCTGTGTCAGCAGCTGCCTTGCTCAGATTGGTGTATCGAAGATCGACATCGTCCATAACCGCCTTGAAGCTGTCGTTGATCTGTGCGGTGAGATCATCGATCCGCCCGAGAAAGGCAGTCTGCTCAGCTTCAAAGTCAAGGTTCACCTGGTCAATAATCCCATCGACACCTTCGCTGAGTTCGTTTCGCACGATGTTTGCGGCGTCCTTTGACTTACCGGTCCAGTTGCTGTCGTTGAACGCTCCATGACTCGTTGTGATCAACGTGCGCAGCTCCGTGGCTGTCTGGCCGAAGGACGTCATCAGCTTTTTCATTGCCTCATTGACGTCTGTATGGAGCTGACCGGCATGATCCGCCGTCTTTCCTGTGGTCAGCCTGGACTCTTCTGCCGCCTTGTTCAGCGTCTCCGAGACCTTGACGATGTCGGCGATATTTCCACCAATTGGTTGTGCCATGGTATTTCACCCCTTCTGCTACTTGTCGTAGCATTTTGTGTTGTTTCGATACACCACTATACACACGGGATGACATTCATTGTCAAGAGGAAATACTGAAATACTTTGAAATGCACTTCGGGCATAGGCGCGAAGCGCTATGGACCTCTCGTCTCAGGCACCAACCTCCACGGCTCTAGCCGCGAGCGATCATCGGACAGGACCTCGATGAATCAGCTGTTGTCAGGAGTAGCGGGCACCAAGGCCATCTGGCATTCGGCCGCTGACCCTGCTTGGCCCAAGTATCCGCGACCGGGAACCGCTTTAAGCCGTTCGCCTCGCGGTAGCCGCACATTTAGTACGTCGGAGTCAGTGGAGTTGTCAGGCTGCAACACCACGCCAAGTCCACTCGCTCGCACGAACCGAGTCCAATGCCCATAGGAACCGCGTGCTGATGCTGACCGCATTGCGATGATGAGGGTGACGTTTGTTGGTGGGTTGCGCGCCATGGTGTGGAGCGGTCCGGACTCGTCTTCGACCCGATCCGCGTCGTCGACGATGACCACCCAACGGCGGTGATCGGTCGCGGCGGCCGAGAGAATGTCTTTAAGTTCCTCAAAGGTGCCGAAAGCATCGAATACACCAATGTCGAGAAGGTCCGAATCCGGACCTGCAAGGCCGACCAACACGAGCTTGGGGTCCCCTCTACGAAGTTGGGTGGCGATCAGTTTGAGAGCAGAGGTCCGGCCGCTCTCTGCTGGTCCGGCGATGGTGATGTGTTCGCCGGAGCGAGCGCGCAATATCGCGAGATCGCGGGTCTCGTTCTCGATACCAATGGGGATTTCCAATGTGGACCCGACGGATGCGGCTGGGAGTTCGGTGGCATCGATGAGATCGGGCAAGGGTTCAATTGAAGGTGGAGCACCCAGGCCAACCAGGGTCTCTGGGGCTCGCAGTGTTGACCAGTCGACAACTTGGGCAAGAGTATTTTCTTCTCCGACAACGGCACGCCCAGGTACAAAGGTCGGTACGTCTTTCGGGCGTACTCCAAAGTGTGAGTAGTCGCCGGGGTCATTTTGTTCGAGCCCAAAGGTCGTGCGGAACGCTCCACGAAATGGCCGTGGGAGGTCCTTGTACGCCGCCGCGCCAACGACGAAGACGATCCCAACCGAGGGTCCATCTCGCACCAGGCGGGCGAAGCGATCGCCGTTCGTTGAGCCAGTTTCGATACTGTTCCGCTCGGTGAACCCTGCAATGCCATCGATCGCCACGATGACAATCGGCAGTTCCGCTGCTTCGGCCCCTGCTTGTTTTCGTTCCTCCAACATGGCGTCGAGCATGCTGAGCAGTCGTTCGTGTCGGGGAAGATCATCGGCTTCCAGCAGCGGTGCGACATGGGGGTAGGCGTCGAGTCCGACGAGCCCTTTCGCACCGTGATCACAGGCATAGACCCACGTCGGACGATCACCAGCGAACACGCCAGCGCCAATCACCACGCTCTTGACAAGCGTCGTGACACCGCTGCCCAACGTTCCAATCACGCCGAGGTGACCAGACGTAGGGTCCCAGCTAACCGGTACTCGGCGTTGCCGATCGGGGTCGTCCCCGATGGCCAGGATGATCGCCCCTTTGTCCGCGGGAACCGTCGCGGTGCTGTGATCGACATCGGCTTGCGAAACGGTTGCTGGCAACGGATCCACCCAGGGGCGTCGAGGGGTTTCGTAGGACTCGCCCGCTGCGACGCACGCCTGTACGTATTGGGCAAGATTGGTGACCTCACCCGCGGCATTCTGTTTCTTTGCCTCGCTCGATGGCTTGCCGACCTCCGTGAGCCGCAAGCGCGGTCCGGTTTCCGTCGAGATGGGGCCCGACGCGTACCCGGTCTGTACCGGCGTGAGGTCTCCCTCGCCGCGGCGAACGTAGGCGCGTCCTGGCAGGGTACGTGGGAGCTCGGCTGCTGCTGGCACGTCGATGACGTCTCGTGAGTCGGAACCGTCTTGCACTCGCAGTGCAATTCGGAGGTTCGTGTTCGCTTTGATGTTTGCGTCAACGGCGCCCGATGGCCGCTGCGTCGCCAGGATGAGGTGGACCCCGAGGCTTCGTCCTCGTTGGGCGATTCCGACCAGCGCGGAGACGAAGTCCGGCAGCTCGGCCCGCAGCGTGGCGAACTCGTCGATGACAACCATCAACCTCGGGAGCGGCCCGGCGGGAGAACCCAGATCGCGATATTCGAAAATGTCCTTGGCAGCTGCGTCGCGCAGTACGAGTTCACGATGGTGCAGTTCTGCATCGAGCGATCGAAGGGCGCGTTGGGAAAGTTGTTCGTCGAGGTCGGTGACAATGCCGACAACGTGTGGCAGCGACGTACACACGTCGAACGCTGAGCCCCCCTTGTAGTCGACGAGCACGAAGACCAGGTCGTCTGGAGAATGCTCGCTAGCGAGACCGATCACCATCGTTCGCAGGAGCTCGGACTTTCCAGCTCCCGTGGTGCCTGCGACGAGGCCGTGTGGCCCGTCGACTGTCATGTCGATGACAACGGGTCCTTCCGGACCGATTCCCAAAGGGGCCCCCAGCGAATTTTCCGTAGACGAGACTCTCCACCGGGACAGAATCTCTTCTGCGCTTGGTCCACAAAGTATGTCGCGAATCGTTACTGACTCGGGTAGGCCTCCGCCGACCAGTTCGACCTCGGGGTCTTCGAAGCGAGACATCGCGCGTGCAATGTCGGTCGCCGTCGCGATCGAGACCGAATCAGCGACCCCAAAACCATCTGCCCGGCGATCGCCCACGCGGCCAAGGGAACACTCGCCATCAGCACCATCGACTTCGAGAACCTGGACGGTGGAAGCGGGAAGTTGATCGAGGCGATCGGCCATCACCACTCCGTGAATCCCAGCGTCTCCGCGTTCGAGAATTTGGCGAAGTGCGCTGGCTCGTTCGTGTACGAGCGAGACGTCGTCCACCAGCAGCAACCATCGGGGCAACAACGCCGATGGTTTTCCGTACGCCGAGGACTCGGGTAGCTGTTCAAGCAGCGAGTCTGCGAGACGGCGTGCCCCGTCACCTGACAGCACCAACGGTGGCCCGCCGTCGTTCGATGCGGCGTGGGGCAGCCACATAAACCATGACCATTCCGACTTGCGCTCCTCGGTGGTGAGTACCGCAATCCGCACGTCGGCGGGTCCGTGGTTGATAGCGACCTGTAGCGCCAGGGCTCGCGTGAGACTTCGGGCTTTGAGCGGATCGCCATGGATCCCAAGCACACCCAGGTGAAGATCCGCGAGCAACTCGATGCCAGAAACAGTGTTGTATCGGTCGACGATCTCCCCGACGTCGTCGGCGACCGAGTCAAAGCCCGGGCTCGCTTCAGCAAGCGGCGGCTTCCACGGGATCGTTCCCCGGCCGACTCGCGCTGTCAAAGCATCTTCGCTGACCGTTCGTCGTTCCCAGAGTCGACTCGAGGGCACCTCTACCCGGCGGCGCAACTCGACCATGTCTGGCCCCAAATGTCGACGGCGCAAGCGCTCCTGTTCGATGCCAGCCGCAAGATCTTCATCGAGTTTCGTTAGAGCATCCGCATGGGTCTTGGCATCTGTCTTTCGGTCCCCCTTCACCTCTTTGCGCCTCGAGACGTAGGTGCCGATTGCCATCACCGGCGAAAGCAGCGCAAAGAGCGCAAATTGCAACGAGCCCGTGACCCGCACCATCACGACCGCGAAAATGATCGGCACGATCATCCGGAGCAGGGGAAACTTTGGACTCGCCCGATCGGTGAGCGGGTCGGGAAGCTGTAGAGGTGTCGGCTTTGCCGGCAGTGTTGGGCGAGGCGGCCGATTCATCAAAATTCGCCCGGCCAGGCTCGCGTGATCTGCTGTTGCGCCCAATGGGCGGTCGGACGTGTCCACGCTGCGGATCTGCACTTCGGAAGACCCGACGCGTATCGGCTCCGCCTCGTCGATCACCGTTGCCGCGGTGATCGACCGATCGCCGATCCAGGTGCCGTTGCGCGAGCCGAGATCGATGATCTCGCCGCTACCACCGGCCCATGTCAGTTCGGCGTGCGCTCCAGAAATGCTGTCGTTGTGAACCGGAAGCTCACTGTCGGGGTTTCGTCCGATACGAACGACGCTCGGCCCACTAAGGCGGTGCACGCTCCCGGTGTCTGGTCCGGCGGTGACACCGACCCACGCAACATGTTCTGCGCTCGAGACGTCCGAGCCGAAAGGCCGGATCGAGATCCCGTCAACGAGGGGAGCATCGACCAGTCGCATCCCGCTGTCGAGCGGTCGACCATCGGCCAGCAGCCCCCGCGACGCGTCGAAGCCCAATGCGGTGCACAACTCGCCGACGGTGGCAGCTTCGTTTTCGATGGTGAGCGCGACGGTACGAGAGTTATTGCCGATCTCGACGTAGAGACGCATCATCCTCCCCTGATACCAGCCGTACGCGCTGAACTAGTCGCCTACCCGCGAGGATACGTGGTTCCCCTGGCTCGGGTGATGAGTCGTTCGCCTCAGCGGCGAAGCGTGCTCACGATCTCGATATGGCTGGTGTCGGCGAACGCATCGATGAGGTCGACCGAGTCGAGGGAGTAACCAGCGGCCGTTAGTAGCCCCACGTCGCGGCCAAACGAACCGGTGTCACAACTGACGAGGACAAAGGTGTGCGCATCACAGCCCGTCAGTGCCTTCACACCGGCTGCGGCAAGACCGGATCGAGCGGGATCGGCGATCACGACATCGGCGGGAATTGCATCCCACCGATCGACGTCGGCCTCGACTACTTGTGCGGGCAGGTCAGCCAGGTTCACCCGAGCGTCAGCCGTTGACGAACCCGCTCGTTCGATGGCGATAATGTCCGCCGCCGTCGACCCAGCGGAGCCCGCAAACAATCCAACCCCCGCGTAGGCGTCGACCAGGGTTGCGCCGTGTAGGTCTCCTGCACGTTCGGTCACCGTCGCTGCCAACATGTCAGCGATCGCTGGCCCCGGTTGGAAGAACGAACCGGCCGAAATCTGCCAGTCTCGACCAGCAGCATGTTCGGTAATGAAGACCTGTCGCCCTTGGGCGAGTTCACCCCGGCTGACGACCTCTACCTCAGATGGGGCATCGACCGCTGCTGGGTTTCCGTCGACGAGCACCATCTGCTCGCCGGTGGCCGCGCTGACACGGATCGTTGCCTCTTCGCCGGCGTCGGGCCCAAACCGTAGGTCTGCGAGAAGCTGCTCGATGGCGGGGTGCGCCACACGACATTCGTCAGCTACGACCACCTCGTGCGATCCGGCTCGGCGGTAACCGGCCCGTCGGGCATCGATCGCGGTGCGCACGGTCGTGCGATACCGGTAGGGGCCATCGGCTGGGGTTTGGATCGCCGTACCTATGACCTCGGCGGCAACTTCGGCAGGCACGCGCCCGATTCGTACGAGTGCATCGCGTGCCACCGCTGCCTTGATCTCGTGTTGGGTCGCAATGTCGGCGTGGGCCAAATCGCAGCCGCCGCACCCCCGAACACGTGTCGCACAGGCTGGCGCCACTCGACCCGGCGACGGGTCGACAATCTCTACCGCTCGGGCCCGCAGGTGCCGCTTTTGTTGCTTCGTGATTTCGGCGATTACTCGTTCACCGGGCAACGCGCCATCGACGAAAGCCACACGTCCGTCGGGGTGATATCCCACCCCCGAACCTCCGTCGGCGCTTCGGACGATGTCGATTTCAAGTGAGTTGTCCACCGCCGCAGGATAGATGTGTTGGCCCGCTGCGCCTATGGTCAATGCCTATGGCTCCCAAGATAGAGATAGTACCGTCGGTCTTGCCCGCAGATTTCGCGAACCTCGGCGAAGAATGTCGCCGCCTCGGCGAAGCGGGCGCGGACCGCATCCAGTGGGATGTAATGGACGGCGATTTTGTACCGAACCTGACCTTTGGCCCCGACGTCATCGCCGCGTGTCGGCCATATACCGACGTCATGTTTGAGGCGCACCTCATGGTGACCGACCCGGACCTGCTCGCAGCCGAGTACATCGAGGCGGGATGTCAGATGTTGATCGTCCACGCCGAGACGTCCACGCATCTTCACCGGACACTGGCCAATGTTCGAGCGCTTGGAGCTCAGCCCGCCGTCGCACTGAATCCTGCGACACCGGCCTCAGCGATCGAGCATGTACTCGATCTGGTCGACATGGTGCTCGTGATGACCGTCAACCCGGGCTTTGGTGGCCAGGCCTACATCGAAACAATGGAAGCCAAGATCGCCGAGATCCGATCGATGCTCGACGAACGAGGACTCACCGATGTCGACATCGAGGTAGACGGCGGCATCAGCACAGACACCATCAGCGGTGCAGCAGCCGCTGGCGCCAACGTCTTCATCTCCGGCTCGGCCCTGTTCCGCTACCCCACCCTCACCGAAGGCATCGAAGCCCTCCGGTCAAAAGCCGCTCAATAGGCCTGGGAAAGCAGCAATCAACCGCAGCCCGAGTCGAGGAGCGCAGCGACGGATCGAGCCTGCGGCGAAAGCTAGATCTGCAGCTTGAGCTGTCAAAATCGCGGCGGAGCCACTGACAGCGAAGGATCAGATATCGGTGCGGGAAACGATGACTTTGTCGATGATGCCGTATTCCTTGGCTTCTTCAGCGGTGAACCAGCGGTCGCGGTCGGAGTCGGTTTCGATGGTTTCAAATGACTGGCCGGTGTGCTCGGCGATAAGCGCCTGGAGGAGCTTCTTGGTCGCTGCCATCTGCTCGGCTTGGATCTTGATGTCCGATGCCTGGCCGCGAACGCCACCGAGTGGCTGGTGCATCATGACGCGGGCGTGTGGGAGGGCGTAGCGCTTGCCCTTGGCTCCTGCGCCGAGAAGGAACTGGCCCATCGATGCGCCGAGGCCCATGCAGATGGTGCCGACGTCTGGCTGCACGAATTGCATCGTGTCGTAGATAGCCATTCCGGCGGTGACCGAGCCACCTGGCGAGTTGATGTAGAGCCAGATGTCCTTTTCTGGGTCCTGGCTCTCGAGGTGCAGCATTTGCGCTGTCAGGTAGTTCGCAATGTCGTCGTTGACGTCTGTACCGAGAAAGACGATTCGGTCCTTGAGCAGGCGGTTGTAGATATCCATCCGCGAGACGTCCTCTGTGAGAGACGCTGCATATGAGGTGCCGGGAAGTTCGATGGCCATTGTTCTCCTGATTGGGAAACGTTCAGATCATTGTTAGTGAGAGCTAACAGCAGCGCAGCCGAGTTATTTCCTCGACCACAACCATTGCTCAGGTTACTGGTTGCTATCGGCGCCTCGGCGTTTCACTGGAGGTTCTCGTCGATGAAGAAGTCGCTGGTGTTCCCTTGGGGCACGTCAAAGGACTAGTCTTTCGACAGTTCTGCGGACGTGGCGGAACTGGCAGACGCGCCAGGTTTAGGTCCTGGTGCCCGAAAGG
>CAYTUB010000018.1:25796-37093 GCA_964441145.1 uncultured Acidimicrobiales bacterium | reverse complement strand
GCGTCAGCAACCGCGAACACCTCGGCTGGCGTGACGGGGCGAAGCACGAACAACACCTCGCTGCCGCGGGCTGACTCGGCGAGCGCTACTCGGTTATCGCTGTCAACGAAGTACTTCATCCGGCCCGCCGCATGCTCTGGATCGATGCCCATAACCTCGCCGATTACCCGTTGCTGAAGTCTCACCGGATCGATGGCGTCTAGCGGGGAATCCGAGCGCGGTTCAGGGAGCGTCCCGCAGAACCACTCCCCCTCGATACAGATCCCAACCTGACCCGGCTCCGCGGGCAACTCCGTAGCCATCTCCGCACACGGTTGCATATCGAGCACCGCGTTGAGCGCGCTGCGCAACACTGCAAAGTCAGCCCCTTCCCTCACGCGGACGCGCCGGTGGAACGAGTCGATATTCACACGGTCGTCGGAAAACAACACGCACAGCATCTGACTCGCACTGGCCGAATTCGTACGTTCCGCGAGCTTTCCGGCTGCGGCCGCGCGATGGTGCCCGTCCATGATGTAGAGATCGTGGGGAGCAAGGCCAGCGGTCAGCGCATCGCAATCGTTTGCACCCGACACCACCCAAACGGCCTGTTCCAATCCATCTCCTGAGGTGAACGACAGGATTGGCTCGGTGCGAGACAAGATGTCGTCGAGCGTTGCTCGAACAACGGGGTCTGCACGGTATCCAAGCGCAATCGGCGAAGACTGTACGCCGAGCCGTTCGAAATGGTTCGACAAGTGCTCGGCCCGGCTCGAGCGGACCTTCTCGTGTCGCTTCACCCGACCATCGATGTACGCAGCGGTTTCGACCAAGCCCACGACGCCGAGCTGTACGTGACCATTTCCGGTGAGGCGATACAGGAAGAACGTCGGCTCGTCATATTCCTCGAATGCGCCTAGGCCACAGATCCGTTCAAGGGCCTCGAAACCCAGCTCGATGAGTCCCGAAAGGTCAGCGTCATCGTGTGGTCCACCATCACCGGGAGACCGGGTCACCAACGTGTAGCTCTCCGGATGGGTCGCCAAGTATTCGCGCCGTTGATCACCCGACATCGAGTCGAAAGCGGGAGCTGGCACCCGACGAACGAATTCAGGCCGAATCACCGATCCTCGGAAGGGAACGAAAGCCACCATTAGCTCTTCCCTCCGAGCTCCGCGACCGACACGTCGAGGATGTCCGCGTCGGTGCGCAGGGCGTCGAGGAGCTCACCGCTGGGTTCTGCATCGATATTGATCGACGCCACCGCTGCTACCGCTCCGGAGAAGACCTCGTTGTCCATCTGCGACACGTTGAGACCCGCTGAGCGCAAACTGTCAAAGATCTTTGCGAGCACACCCACCTTGTCGAGGTGGCGGACCGTGAGAATCGCTCGCCCACTCGACTCGCTATCGATGTTTACGCAGTTCGTTATGCGGCCGGCCGTGTATGCCGTGATCACGTCCACCGTGCCAGCGGCAACGGCGTCCTGTGCCTGCGTCGTCGAGGCGCCAATGTGATGGGTGCCGACCACGTTTGGGTGGGTCGACAGCGGCGATGACCACTCGCCTGCTTTGAACGACGGTTCGTTAGGCCACACGTCGAGACCGGCTCGAATCCCTCTGTTGTCCATCGCCGAGATCAACGCCGCCTCCTCGACCACTTCACCGCGGGACGTATTGAGCAGAATCGCTCCCTCGGGCATCTTCGACAGGAAGTCATCGTCGACCATGCCGACAGTGTCGGGTGACTTCGGCACGTGGATCGAGACCACATCCGCGTCGCCAAGGAGCGTGTCGAGATCATCAACCAGGGTGATCCCAGCAGATCGGATTCGACTGAGCGATCGTTGTGAGCGGCCTGGCTTTCGAAGCGCTGTGACCACCATGCCAAAGGCGTTGGCCCGTTCGGCGAGGGCGAACCCGATCTCGCCGAGGCCAAGAATTGCCAGACGCTTGCCATAAATTCCGTCGGCCGAGCTGTAGAGCCCCTTGTTCCATTGCCCCGAAGCAAAGTCGGCCATTCCCGCTGCGATGTGGCGATCGATGGCGAGCAGTAATCCCATCGCCAACTCCGCAACTGCAATCGCGTTCTGCCCGGGCACGTTGCACACATAGACACCTGCTGCTGAGGCAGCGACCTTGTCGACATTGTCGGTGCCTGCGCCGGCTCTCACCACCAAGCCGAGCTGAGGAGTCGCGGTAATTGCTGCGTCGGTGACTTTCGTCGAGCGCACGACTAGCACGTTTGCACCGAGTTCGGTCAGGCGACTCGGGATGGTGTCGGCGGCAAGGTCCGGCTCGATCACCACGTCATGCCCCTGGTCTCTAAGGGGCTCAAATAGGTCCGACGCAATGGCGTCGGCGCACAGGATCTTCATGATTGTCACTTTCTTGATGCTCACAGCCGGCTACGA
Organism: uncultured Acidimicrobiales bacterium; assembly: GCA_964441145.1. Lineage (GTDB taxonomy): Bacteria > Actinomycetota > Acidimicrobiia > Acidimicrobiales > SHLQ01 > SHLQ01. The sequence continues at coordinate 34,701 of CAYTUB010000018.1, read as the reverse complement.
GGAACGGGCGGGAGGATCAAAGTCGGTTACCCAAGAGTAGGTGCTAGGGCGCTGGTGTGGAAAGGGTCTGATAGAGCTCGGGAATTCCGTTGGTTGCTCTCCTCCCCGCGTGGCGTCCACCGAACCAGAACATCGCCAGTCCATATCCGAGCGAAACCACCCCAGCCAACGTGCCCGCCAGCGGAGACACGAACACCGAGATGAGTCCGACCGGGACCGTACCGATTCCGGCAAAGACGAGTGCGATGCCTACCGACACTCCGCGGATCAGCGCCGTAGCGCATCCATTGCCCCCCGTACCCGCTGCCCCAGCGCGTTCGGGAAGAGGAAACGGGTACCGCACCGACACCTGCATTCCGACCGTCGACATCACGAGCAATGCCGTCAGAGCAATCAACACGCCCGGGGCCACAAAGGCCCAGCCTGATGTGAGCGCGGCCAATATGAACGCCCCAAGGAACACCAGCGGCACCGCCAGAATTATTCGAGCCAGAGCCTTGCCAAACAGGATCGGGGTGACGTCGCCGAGCGCGAGAGCATCAACGCCAAACGAACGCCCATCTGCCCCAAACATGTTGAGGGTCGTGATTCCAAGACCGACGCCGACCCCGACCGTCGACAGGACGACCGCTGGCTCGCCCGCCCGCAGTGCGTCAAGGGCCGGCAGTGCGGTGATCAAAACGATAGGCAAGAAGGCCGCAATCTCGAGGAACTCGCGTGGATCACGACGCAGCTGACGTAGCGCCCGAGCGGTCGCGGCGACAACCACAGAGCGCCCGAGCGGCTGTAGTGGTCTGTGGACGAGGCCCCCGACAACCGGGTGCGCCTCCGATGCTGCGGGGCGGGTGGTGAGGATCTTGGTCATCAGCCGCCGCCACGCTTCACCGAGAGTGAGCGCTAAGACGGCGGCAAACGCCACGAACAACAACGCGCGACCTGTTCGACCTTCGATGGCCGAGGCAATGGCTTCCGGTCCCCAACCCCAGGGGACCCAGCGAAGGATCGATCGCGCCGTCGCCCGATCATCTGCGGTGACCTCATCGGCGACTTCGAAAACGAACTGCGGCACGACTCCGGCCACGACCGCCAACAATCCGGCGAAAATCGCAGCGAGTTCCCTCGTTCCTCTTCCGCGCACCAGGCTCGACATTAAGGCGAGCCCGAGGCGACCAGAGAGCACACTCACCGCTGTCACAACGAGAGCACCGAGCACGATGACCACGCCGCTAAAGATCCCCGCTGCGTGAGACGTCGTCGACAACGCCACGACGGCCGTCCCCGGCGCAAGAATTCCAACGAACGACGCAGCCAGAAAGGCCACAGTCAGCTGGCGAATGCTCGCAGGAAACACCGCGAACTTTGACGGGTCGAGAACGCTCTCTCCGGACCCGACCACGATCGACAGAACAAACCACGCGATCGAAATTGCAGCCAGGGTCAGCATGATCTGCGTGGCATTGTCCGCCACGTCACGTCGTAGAACGATGAAGCCTGCGGCCAGGACCGTCGCCACAGCGCCGATCAGTACCCCAGCCCCGTTGACCAAAGCGACAGCGCCGCCCTGTCGTCCGAAGGCAAGGCGAGCCTTCATCTTGACCAGAATGACGGTTAGCTCACGGGTTGTCAGCATCTGGCTGTCTGAGTTCCGGGTCCAAAGTGGTGTTTGGGGATCCGGGTTGCGGGGGCGGTGGAACCGACTGGGGCGTCTTCGTCGAATCTCCGCCGAGCCATGAAAGCCCAACAGCATCGAGGCTTTCGGCCCCTACCGCTCGGACAAAGGCGTCTTCGAGCGAACCATCACCGGTGATCTCATCCATGTTCCCGTACGCGACAACCTTGCCGTGATCGAGAATCGTTACGTGATCACACAACGATTCGACGGTGGCCATCACATGGCTCGAAAAGATGATGGTCGCCCCACCTCCGACGAGTTGATCGAGCAGAGTCCGAATATGGCGGACCGAAACCGGATCGACCGACTCAAAGGGCTCGTCGAGGAACAGCACCGTCGGTGCGTGGATCAGCGCAGCAGCTAGCGAGATCTTCTTGCGCATGCCTTGGCTGAAGTCGACGATGAGCTTGTGCGCATCATCGGTCATTCCCAATACCGCGAGCAGTTGCTCACTGCGTTCGCCAACATCCTCGGCCGACAGTTTTCGCAGTCGACCGACATAGTCGAGCAATTCTCGTCCCGACAGACGTTCGAATAGCAACAGCGTCTCTGGCACGACCCCGATGCGGGCCTTGATCGCGACCGGGTCAGCCCACACATCGAGACCGTCCACGGCAATGGAGCCCGAGTCAGGCCGCAAGAGCCCGGTAACCATGGCCAACGTCGTGCTCTTTCCCGCACCATTGGGCCCGAGCAATCCGTAAAAGGTTCCGGTGGGGACGGCCAAGTCGATACCGGCGACCGCTGGAACCCCGTCATAGGACTTCCAAAGGTTCTGCACTTGCAGTGCCCAGGTGCCGTCCATGACATGAGCCTATTGCGCCCTTTGGGGTGAGTCGCCTCCGGACGGCTACTCTGACCACGTGAAAGCTCTGCTATTCGAACGACAAGAGGGACGCTACGCCGCTGCGGCCGTGGCCTCGCAAGTACGCCCGGGGGCAGGTGCCGGCATCGGCCCGCTCCGACTCGCCGATATCGACCCACCGGAACTTCCCGGTGACGATTGGAAGCGGATCACACCAAAGCTGACCGGAATCTGTGGATCGGACCTCTCCACGATCGACGGTCATTCATCTGGCTACTTCGACGATTTGGTGAGCTTCCCGTTCGTACCCGGCCACGAAGTCGTCGGCGTAACCGAAGATGGCAAGCGCGTTGCTCTCGAACCCGTACTCGGGCCCGCTGCACGCGGCGAGGTTCCTCCCTTCAAGGGAGCGGCACCTGGCGACGGCACCGACTATGGCTATTTGCTTGCCGGAAACATCGACGAGGGCATCCAAGTCGGCTTTTGTTCAAGCACGGGTGGTGGCTGGGGCGAGCAATTCGTTGCTCATAAGAGCCAGCTCCACACCATTCCAAAGCGATTGAGCGACGAAGACGCAGTGATGCTCGAACCCGCTGCCGGTGGTGTGCATGCCGCCGCCAAGGCTGCTGCCGGAGGCATGGTCGACGGTGGCGTTGTCGTGGTGATCGGGGCCGGCACCATGGGTCTCGTCACGATCGCCGCTTTGCGTCAATACACAAACCCGGCGTCGATTATCGCCGTGGCGAAGTACCCAATTCAGAAGCGTTTCGCCGAAGAACTCGGCGCTGACGTTGTCGTATCGCCGAGCGAAACCGTGCGGGCCGTACGTCGAGCAACGGGTTGTCGCATGTTGGGCGAAAACCTCTCCGGCGGCGCCGACGTCACGATCGATGCAATCGGAAGCGTCAATTCCATCGAGCAGTCGATCGGCGTGACCCGCCCTCGCGGCAGGGTCGTCATGTTGGGGGTACCCGGCAAGGTCGATCTCGACCTCACCGCGCTGTGGCATCGAGAGACCGAACTCGTCGGCGCCTATACCTATGGCACCGACACCTGGCCTGACGGCACCGAGATCTCCAGCTTCAAACGAGCCAAGGAACTGACCGGCAAGGCAAAGCTCGGGCGGCTCGTAAGCGCGAAGTATCCGCTTGCTCGCTACAAGGACGCGATCGGACACGCAGCAAACGCCGGACAGCGCGGAGCAATCAAGGTTTGTTTCGAGTTCTAACCGGCGTTCGCTGGATCGCCGCCGGTCTGAACATCGAAGAGTTCAGGTTGGGAAACCCTCAACATCTCAAAATTGGTAACGATTAGCCGATTGCACCCCATGGTTTCACGCCGCCAGATTATCGCTGCCTCTGCTGCATCTGCTGCTGTCTGGTCCGCGCCGAGTGTCGTTGCTCTCGACCGGGTCGCCGCAGCCACACCCTCGGGTTGCGCGCCCGAAGTCCCGACCGTCGACAGTGGCGCCATGCTTATCGCGCCGCCACCCGAACTGGCACCCAACAGTTCTTCGCTGGACAACAACACGACCACTTTCGTCTTTATTGAGTCCAGCTGCGTCGTCTTGGATGCTCCAATTACCGTCGACCGTTCGACTGCCGGGGTCTTCAACGGCAATTCGAACCAGGGAGCCATCATCCCCGCGGGAACCAAGATATGCAGCTACATCGTCCATGGTGACCGGCTCGATAACAACGGACGACTGACCGGTGCCGTCATGTTCTCGATCAACCCGATCCTCGGATTGATCTACGAAATGGCGACCTTCAACGCGACCAGCTTCTTAGAGGTGCCGGGCACCAACTACGTCTATGGCCCGATGGAGGGAAGCGACAACATGACCCTCGACCTCACTCCTGGAGCCAACCGGGTGACTTGGGACATGCGCTTTGGCGGCGTAACCGACCAGATCCGGATCATCACCGCCTGCTAGCGGTCACCTCCACCGCAACCGCCTTGTGATCGCTGCCGGCGTAGTCGAGCACGACAAAGCTCTCGGCCTGCAACCGGTCGTGCACGAGCGCATGGTCGAGCGACAAGATCGCCGGACCAGTACCTAGAGTCCGAGACCACGTCAGGCCGCTTCCACATCCAGCGACCCGGTGCGCATCCTCGTAGCTGTCGCTGACGATGTCCCTATAGATCGCATGTGCACCGCTGGCGTTGAAATCGCCCATGATCAGATCGACCGATTGCTCTACACGCCACCGGGTCAGATCTGTGTACTCCTGGCGTTGGTTTGTCCGCCTCTCGTCCGACAACGGTGCACTGGGGTGAACGTTTGCAATCCGAATTGCTCCGATAGGCGACTCGACCGTCGCGACGAGTGCTCCCCCAGTTGAGGTTCCCGACTCGAATCGCTCGCTCAGAGGCCACCGACTCACGATGTGTTGCAGACCAAGCGACTCGCGGTTCGGGTACTCGCTTTCGAGATCAACACCTAGCGCAGCAAACTGAGCGTCTGTTGTTTCTTGCAAGAGCAGGATGTCGGGGTCGACCCGATCGACCTGGGCGAGGAGAGAATCGACCTGGGCGTTTCCAGCCAGAATGTTGTGCGACATCACAACAACCGAGTTGTCCTGGTCGCTCGCACGAACCTCACACCCCGTCCGTGGCACAACGGTTCCGGGCAACGCGAGGAGAGCTGCGACCACCACTACGACCAGGCCGCCAACGCCCCAGCGCAGACTGGTGAGCGCGCCTGCCGTCACGACGCTGACCGCCAGAGCTACCGGAGAGATGGCGACGAGCGCGATGAGCACGATGTTGTCGAAGTCCGCGAAGCGCAGCAAACAGATCGCTGCGAAGGCAAGCACCGCGAGAAGGGTCAAGTTACGAGCAGCAACGCGAAGCCGTGACGCTGCGCTATCACCATCCATAGGAACCTCTCCTCCGCTTAGGAGATATCAATCGGCTGTTCGGGTAGCTCACCATGAGCAATCGGGCGAAGAAACTCACGAAGTCGTGGCGGCAGGACCGGTTCGTCGCTCGCGAGCAGTTCGTCGATGTCCCACCATTTCGCGCCTCGAAATGCGAGTGCTTCGAAATACTCGAGGCCCGTGGGGTTGTACTCGCCACCGTCACACCACGCCACATGGATCCATTCTTCGCTGTCGAAGAACATCCCGGCAAATGTGAACTCGCATTGCTGCGTCCAGATGCACGGCCCCAGTTCGAAGTCGCTAATGCCGGTCTCTTCGATGATCTCGCGGCGGGCGGCTTCGGCGCTGGTCTCCCCCGGGTCTATGCCACCACCGGGAATCTCCCACCACGGCGGTTTAGTGGGGTCTCCGGGGTCAGCGGCATTGATCATGAAGATGCGGTTGTCACGGTCGAGAAGCACTACCCGAGCCGCAGGCCGTTTGCGTCGCACGAGCCAACGCTAACCCAGCGGTTGGAGCGGTTCGTGCCAGCGCCAAAGACGGTTGTGGTGAGAGACACTGCAATGGCTTGGCCGTAGGCTATTCGGGTGACTGAACAGCAATCTGAGACCTTCGCGCACCGCTACGACGCTGCGTTGGCCGACTCGATCGAAACCTCGTGGCAGGAGCGGTGGAAAGAGTCCGGCACCTACCACACGCCAAACCCTGCGGGTTCGGTGACTGAGGGTCCAGCCGACGGCCCGGCAGACCTGGCTTCGCGACCGAAGCTGTTCATCATGGATATGTTCCCCTATCCCTCGGGAGCCGGGCTTCATGTTGGGCACCCGCTCGGATTCATCAGCACCGATGTCTATGCCCGTTTCAAGCGCATGACCGGCTTCAACGTGTTGCACACCATGGGGTACGACGCTTTTGGGTTACCTGCTGAAGAGCACGCCCGCCAGACCGGCATCCATCCTCGGGAGAACACCGAAGCCAACATCGCGAACATGAGCTGGCAACTGGCTCGGCTCGGCCTCGGCCATGACGACCGTCGTGCAATCGCCACAACCGACGAGACCTATTACCGCTGGACACAATGGATTTTCAACCAGATCTTCAACGCTTGGTTCGACGATGAGACTCAAAAGGCCCGACCGATCGCCGAACTGGAAGCACAATTCGCCGACGGCAGCCGTGAGACCCCTGACGGGCGACCCTGGGCTGACCTGAACCTCAGCGAACAACGAGCCGTGCTGCACGGGTACCGCCTCGTCTATGTCTCAGAAGCTCCTGTCAATTGGTGCCCGGGGCTCGGCACCGTGCTTGCAAACGAAGAGGTAACCGCTGACGGACGCTCCGACCGAGGGAACTTTCCGGTATTTCGCCGTCCAATGAAGCAGTGGATGATGCGCATCACCGCGTACGCCGACCGACTACTCGAAGACCTCGACCTACTGGACTGGACCGACAGCATCAAGACGATGCAGCGCAACTGGATCGGCCGCTCCGAAGGCGCCCATGTCGACTTCCGTGTGCCAACAGCTGCCGACGAAGACGGCGAGGTTGCAACGCTTCGTGTGTTCACCACCCGCCCGGACACGCTCTTTGGCGCGACCTATATGGTCGTCGCCCCCGAGCATCCCCTCGTCGACACGCTCACCGCCGATGCATGGCCAGAGGGAACCAAGGACGCCTGGACCGGCGAAGCTGCGTCCCCTGCTGACGCTGTCGCCGCCTACCGTCAGCGCACGTCGCAGCTGAGCGATCGCGACCGCCAAGAGAACAAAGAAAAGACCGGTGTGTTCACCGGAAGCTTCGCCACCAACCCGGTCAACGACGAGTCGATCCCGGTGTTTATCGCCGACTACGTGCTGATGGGTTATGGAACGGGCGCCATCATGGCCGTACCCGGCCAGGACGAGCGCGATTGGGAGTTCGCCGAAGCTTTCGACCTCGACATCATTCGCACGGTTGAGCCGCCCAGCGACTTCGACCTCGAATCTGGCAAGGCCTACATCGGCGACGGTCCCGCGATTAACAGTGGCTTCCTCGACGGTATGGAGGTCGACGAGGCCAAGTCAGCCATGATCGAACACCTTGCTGAGATCAATGCAGGTGAAGGAACTGTCACCACGAAACTCCGCGATTGGCTCTTTGCTCGTCAGCGCTACTGGGGTGAACCAATCCCCATCGTCTTCGACGATGACGGCAACCCGGTCTCAATCCCCGACGATCATTTGCCCGTCAATCTTCCCGAACTCATCGATTGGGCGCCACGTCAGCTCGACGAAGACTCCGAGCCTGAGCCACCGCTTGGCCGTGCCGAACAGTGGCGAACCGTCGAATTGGATCTCGGGGATGGCACCGAGAGTTACGCGCGCGATCTGAACGTGATGCCGCAGTGGGCTGGCTCGTGTTGGTACTACCTGCGCTACATCGACCCCGAGAGTTCCGACGTCGTGGTTGACCCGACATCGGAGAAGTATTGGATGGGTGGCGACAACCCGAACGAGGGTGGCGTCGACCTCTACGTCGGTGGCGTCGAACACGCTGTCCTACACCTGCTCTACTCACGCTTTTGGCACAAGGTGCTCTTCGACCTCGGTGTGGTCAGCACACCCGAACCGTTCAAGCGGCTCATCAACCAGGGCTACATCCAGGCCTACGCATTCAAGGACGACCGCGGTATCTACGTGGACACCGCCGACGTGGTCGAAGCGGGCGACGCCTACACCTTCGAGGGCCAGCCCGTGACCCGCGAGTACGGCAAGATGGGCAAGAGCCTCAAGAACGCGGTCACCCCCGATGACATGTACCGCGACTACGGCGCGGACACGCTGCGGCTCTACGAGATGTTCATGGGCCCGATCGATCAAGATCGTCCGTGGGAAACCAAGTCGGTCATTGGATCGCTTCGTCTTCTCCAACGAATCTGGCGCAACTTTGTCGATGAGGACTCTGGTGAACTTACCGTCGCTGATATCGACGTACCCGATGGCTTGAACAGGGCGCTGCATCGCACGATCGATGCGGTGCGCACCGACATGGACGCGTTGAGCTTCAACACGTCGATCGCACGCATCACCGAACTGAACAACGAGCTCACCAAGCACGAGGGTCCCACCCCCACTGCTATTGCCGACGCGATGGTACGCATGATCGCGCCGCTCGTTCCGCACTTCGCCGAAGAGTTGTGGCATCGCATGGGCAACGACACGTCGGTCGTCTATGCCGAGTTCCCCGTGGCTGACGAGGCGCAACTGGTCGACGATGAGATCGAGATCCCAATTCAGATCAAGGGCAAGGTCAAGAGCCGCATCACGATCGCCGCCGACGCCGATGCCGCAGCGATGGAAGCAGCAGCCCTAGCCGACCCTAAGATCGTCGAACTCCTCGGCGACGCAGAAATCCGCAAAGTAATCGCCATCCCCGGAAAACTCGTCAACATCGTTGCGGGCTGACGCACTGAAAATCTGTGGTCAGCCAGCATGTCTGTAGTCCGCTAACGGACCACAGATTTTGGATCGCTAGAGCTTTTCGTTTACCGAGTCGAGTTTGTCT
>CAYTUB010000018.1:11215-25696 GCA_964441145.1 uncultured Acidimicrobiales bacterium | reverse complement strand
CGGACCACAGATTTTGGATCGCTAGAGCTTTTCGTTTACCGAGTCGAGTTTGTCTTGCATGGTCTGGGGGCGATCGACGCGGGTTCCGAGCTTGATGGTCGACGTGATGCGTGGCGCGCCCATCTCGTGCACGACCTCGTGACACTTCTTGACCGCTGCCATGACGTCGTCGAAGTCGCCTTCGATGTTGGTGCCATAGGCGTGCATCGTGTGGTTCAGCCCCGCGTCGTCAAGCACCCGCTGACACGCGGCGACGTGCTCGCTAACCGATGTCCCCACACCAACCGGAACAACACAAAGATCCAAAATCACCTTCATGCCAACAAGTCTAGGTTCAGGGTCCAACCAAGTACTGCCCCCGGCACCAGGCTCTTAGATGGCGAGGTAGCTCGCAGCTGCGAAGCCGGTGCGAGCGGACGCCGCTTGCGCAACAGGCGCGAGGTCGAGGGCGGCCTGCCGCCCGGATCCGAGCCCTGGAGGCCAAGCCGGGAAAGCAGCTGTCGTGGATAGTTAAGCCGAAGGCTTAACTATCCACGACTACGAACATGATGTCGGCGCTGCAGGCTACGTCGCCGTCGAGCAGTACCCGTCCGGTCCCTCTTCCTGCCCGTGCTGAAAGCTTGTGGATGTCGGCTTCGACGTGGACGGTATCTCCGGGGCCGACCTGCTTTCGAAAGCGCGCTTTGTCGAGCCCACCAAATAGTGGAAGCTTTCCGACATAGCGTTCCGGGTCGGTGAGCACGGTGTAGGCACCCATCTGTGCAATCGCCTCGCACATCAGGACGCCAGGCAACGTGGGACGACCTGGGAAATGGCCGGGGAACCAAAATTCCTCACCGGTCAACGTCCATGTGGCCTTGCCGTACTCGGCTGGCCGGAGGTCAATAATCTCGTCGAGGAACAAGAACGGTGGCCGATGCGGCAGTACCGCTGATGGTTCAGGGAACGTCATAGCCCTAGCCTCTCATTGCATGGGCCGCGCGTGCGAACTGAAAGAGCGCGAGAGTCGATATTTCGGATGAAAACGAGAAAGAGAGCGGCACCTATAGGTGCCGCTCTCTTTCTACGTACTTACGCAGTTGGGTATTAGTTGCCCTTGCCTGCGGCCTTGAGCTTGGATCCAGCCTGGATCTTCACTGCGGTACCAGCAGGAATCAAGCGTGCTTCACCGGTGCGTGGGTTGCGACCCATGCGCTCCTTGGTGTCCTTGCGGGAGAACTTGATGTAGCCGGGGATGTTGACCTCGCCACCCTTCTTGACCTCGCTAGACACGATCTCCATCATTGCATCGACGCAAGATCCTGCATCAGCTTGGGTCACACCGGCCTTTGAGGCGATGTCTGCGATCAGTTCACTCTTGTTCATAACTGGGACCTCCTTAGCTCACCGACCTGGCGAGCCTGTGCGAATTACACGATTCCGTCACATTACCGCAGCAATCGACTTTGGGTGGGACCTATCGCCAGAAATTCGTTGAATCCTCAACGTTCGGGATTTTGGTGTTCCGCGCGTGCGAAATTACATAGCTCCTCATTCTCGGATTTGTGACACACAACCCGCCACGATCTCGTCGGAAACAGACCGCTCGACTAGGGTGGCTGCGATGTCTACCAACACTGAGACCCAACCCGTGGGTCAAGACGCACGCTTCCAGGCGTACGTCGTTCCTGAGATCGAGGTGCTCTACCGAGTGGCCTATTCGATCACTCGGAACAAGGCTGACTCAGAAGACCTTGTACAAGACACCATGATGCGGGCATATCGAGCGATTGAGCGCTTCGACGGCAAGTACCCGCGTGCCTGGCTGCTCACCATCATGCGTAATGCTCAGGTCAACCGTGTGCGCCGCAAACGCCCGGAACTGATGCATGACCCTGATGAGACAATGTCTCGCGTCGCTGATGAGTCCGCTGAGGGCGCCGATGCCGAGTCGGTGTTGATGGACCAGGAGTTCGAGGCCCCAATCGAGGAGGCACTCGCAACTCTGCCTGAAAAGTTTCTCCGTGTAGTCGAACTCGTCGACTTAAACGAACTGTCGTATCAAGAAGCTGCCGATGCCTTGGGTATTCCAGTGGGAACCGTAATGTCGCGACTTCATCGCGCTAGGCGGAATATTCGGACCCACCTTGAGGCTTTCAAAGGCGAGGTTTAAATAAAGATGAAGAAGTCAGTGAATTGTCGCGAGGTTGGACTGCGCCTGCAGAGCTACCTAGACGGCGAAATTGATGCCGGTCGAGCAGATCAGATTCGAGCACATCTCGATGACTGCGTTGCTTGCGGGCTCGAAGCTGATGCGTTCGTGAAGATCAAGAAGGATCTCAACGCTCAGTCCGTGCCAGCTGACAGTGATGCCCTTGCTCGCCTTCGAGATTTCAGTGCGCAGATCGCCGCTAACTCGGCGAGCCAATAAACCAGAGCACAAGCCCAAGAACCACCGTCGGCAGAAGGGTTAGCGCCGGGCAGGCCTAGCGGTTACTCCATTTACCGGTTGAAAGAACGCGCCTGCTGCCTGTTGTACTGCGGTGGCATACGTTGGGTAGGGCACCGTCACCTGGGCGAGTCGTCCAATGAACATGCCTAATCGCAAAGCCATCGTCGGAGCGTGAATCATTTCGCCGGCGCGATCGGCAACGATGCTGGCACCCACGAGACGCCCTCCAGCGATGCCGCGGGTAAGTTTCCGCGGTGCGCTGATGAGCTTTACAAAGCCGTCGGTGGCGTCGTCGGTTATCGCTCGGTCGACATGCGAGAGCGGAAACTCCACCACTTGAGCTCCGGCGGGAGCATCCTTTTCGAGCACACCCACGCGCGCTACTTCGGGACGGGTGAACGTGGTCCACGGTGTCGTGGATGCGTCATAGCGCCAGCGAGTCCCTTTGCCGAGGGCATGGGCAACGGCCAGCCGGCCTTGCTCATCGGCAGCGTGGGTGAAGGCGAGCAGCCCGTTTATGTCACCAACAGCCGACAACCAGTCGGCACCGGTTCGTAGCTTGTCATCGACGTGAAGGTTGCCACGCTGATCAGGAGAGACTCCGACGGATTCAAGCCCTAGGTTCTCCGTGTTGGGCACGCGTCCCGCCGCCACAAGTAGCGCGTCGACGACGGTCGACTGCCCACCGACCCGCACCTCAATCCCATCTGATGTCCGGCCAACCGACTCCACAAATGTTCCGGTGGTCACCTGGACATCAGCTGCGGCCATGGCACGTTCCACAACAGCCGACGATTCTGGTTCCTCGTTTGGTAGCAGCCGGTCGGATCCTTCAAAGATCGAGACCTCAGAGCCAAACCCGGCGAACGCCATCGCCATCTCGCAGCCAATGGCGCCGCCTCCGATAATTCCCAAGCGAGGTGGCATGACGGTGAGTTCGAAGAGCGTTTCGTTGGTAAGCACTCCGCCAACCTCGTCAAGGCCCGGAATCGGAGGCATCGCGGCACGAGACCCGGTAGCGAGGATCACTTTGTCCGCCGAAAGAACCTTTCCATCGACCTCGACCTTGCCAACCCCGACGATTTCGCCTCGGCCCTCGACGACGTCGATCCCCTCGGAGCGCAACACACCGGCTGACTCCTCACTGGCAATGTGCTCGACGGTGTTGTGCACCGCCGTAATGGCTTCATGAAAGGTAAACCCGGCACGGCTTCGGGCGATAAGTGTCTTAGAAGGAACGCATCCCGTCCACGTGCAATCGCCGCCAATTGGGCCGTCGGTAACGATGACCGGCTTCGCTCCGAGCGAAGCAGCGTAACGACTTGCCCCAAGACCACCGCTCCCGGCTCCTACGATGATGACATCATGATTCACGATTCAACCCACCTCACTATCAATAGAAAGCAGCTGTGCGGGAATCGTAGCCAACGTTGTCGGTGTTGGACTGCTCGTGGGTGAATTACTGCTCGACCTTGCGCTTCCGAAGACCGATCGCGGCGTCTTCATCCAATGGATCATCATGGGCGCATTCTGGCCAGTCGCCCTGTTCGCGACGCGAAAAGCCTCAAAAGATATCCGAACGTTCGCATTTGGCTTAGCGATGCTGAACTTGGCCTGGTTCGCCGCCAGGACGGTTCATTAACCAGCGAGCCTGTTGGCTACTTTCACTTGCCAACCTAGAAAGTGGATAGTACGTTTCCAATATGGAAACTGAAGGCGGAGCGGTCGACTCAAACGAAGCACGCGAGCACATTGCCTCATTCCAGCAGGCACGCCAGGCCTCCCACAGTGCGTCCTGGATCGACCTACCATCGTGGTTCCTCCCCCTCGTGGGGCTACTCCCTCCTGGCTTCGTCTGGTGGTTTAGTTCGTTCAACGACAACGCCGGAGCCTTGGAGTCCTCGATCTTGCGCGCCGGCGCCATTGTTATGGCCATCATCGCAGGCGGTGCGCTTGTTGCAGGCGTTCGCTGGCAGCGACAGAACTTGTCGGTAAAGGCACTTCCGCCAATCAAAGGCGGCCCGACCTCCAAGTGGATGGTTCTGTTCAATCTGTCAATTGTCTTTCCCTCCAACGCCATAATTCTCCACCTCATTGCCGATAACGACCTCTACCAGCCGTACCTCTTCGGCGGATTGCTCTACCTGTGGTACCTGGTGGTTCCCGGATACTTCTGGCGGCGGCACGGCCGCGCGATTCGCGAGCGTGCAGTATGAGCCTCGATCGCCTCGACCCGTTGCTGTCGACGCCAAAGAAGCTCGCTGCCATTGGCATGCTGACCAGCGTCGACAAAGTCGAGTTCGCCTTTATGCGCGACCACCTCAAGCTCTCCGATAGCGACCTCTCCAAACAGATGGGAGCGCTCGTGATCGCCGACTATGTGAAGGTCAAGAAGACCGGGCGCGGCAGCGACCGTCAAACCTGGTTCTCGATTACCAAGCTCGGCGAAAACGCGCTCCGCGACCATCTACAAGCGCTGAACGATCTCGTGCTGACCGACTTGCCCCCGCCCACCGGCGCCCCCCGTCGGTAAAGAGATCTAACCAGCGTCGAGGGCCGCTCGGAACTTCGCAGCAATCGCCCCGACTGCTTCAGGGCCTTCGCCGGTCAGCATTTGACGAACGATCGCCGAACCGACCACGGCTCCGTCGGCGACCGTGGACACCTCGACGGCCTGCTCGGGAGTACCGACGCCAACGCCCACGAGGACCGGCTTGTCGGTCACGGCCTTGAGACGACCTGCGATTTCCATTGCGGACTTGGAAAGCTCGGAGCGCACTCCAGTGACGCCCAGGAGCCCAACGCCGTATACAAAGCCGCGGGAGCGCTCGCAGATACGCGGGAGTCGTTCGTCAGGAGCGGTAGGTGCGGCAAGCAGAATCGTCTCGACGCCCGCAGCATCGGCAGCCGCCGTCCACGGACCCATCTCCTCTAGGGGAGCATCGGGAAGGATCGCGCCGGACACTCCGGCTTCGGCCAAGGCAGAGGCAAATCGCTCCTCCCCTGCCCGAAACGCAATGTTGTAGTAGGTCATGACCGCAATCGGCACTTCGATGTCGGCATCGCGCAGAGCCGTCAAAATCGACTGCGGTGTGGTGCCTGAGCTCAGCGAGCGATCATTGGCTTCTTGAATGACCGGTCCATCCATGACCGGATCAGAGAACGGAATACCGACCTCGATCGCATCGGCGCCAGCGTCAGCTACCGCATGAATAGTTTCGATCCAGTCGTCGCCAAGGCCGCCCGTGATGTACGGAACGAAAATCTTGCCACCGCTGTCGCGTCGGGCGCGCAGAGCGGCCTCGAATCGTCCAATGTCGGTCATTTGCCAAGTACGTCCATCATCTGGGCCACATCTTTATCACCGCGGCCGCTCAAGTTCATCAGCAGGGTTTTGCCAGCCAACTCTTCGCGCGCTCGAGACATCCATGCCACCGCATGGGCGGATTCGAGCGCCGGGATGATTCCCTCGGTTCGTGCGAGCAGCTGGAATCCTTCGACTACCTCGGCATCGGTGACCGACTCGTACCGAGCTCGGCCAATATCGGCGAGGTGGGCGTGCTCTGGCCCTACGCCGGGATAGTCGAGTCCAGCCGAAATCGATTCGGCTTCGAGCACCTGTCCGTCTTCGTCCTGCATGAGATAGCTCATCGAACCGTGCACCACGCCGGGCACCTCTCGTCCAACCGCTGCACCACCGGCCGGCTCTACGCCAACCAGCTCAGCATCGGTGTCGACGAATCCCGAGAAGATCCCAATAGCGTTCGAGCCGCCTCCCACGCAGGCGGTGACCACGTCGGGAACCCCACCGTCGAGAATTCGAGCGCACTGCTCGCGTGCTTCGATGCCGATCACTTCATGGAACGTACGAACCATCCATGGATACGGATGTGGACCCATTGCCGAACCCAAGCAGTAGTAGCTGTCCTCGACCTTTGCGACCCAGTCTCGCATGGCCTCGTTGACCGCGTCCTTGAGCGTTCGCGAGCCCGAAAGTGCGGGAACGACTTCGGCGCCGAGCAGGTTCATGCGAAACACATTGAGTTTCTGGCGTTCGATATCGACCTCGCCCATGTAGACCCGACATTCCATACCCATCAGGGCTGCGGCTGTCGCGGTAGCCACGCCGTGCTGACCTGCTCCGGTTTCGGCGATCAAGCGGGTCTTGCCCATCCGCTTTGCGAGCAGTGCCTGGCCGAGCACGTTGTTGATCTTGTGGGAGCCCGTGTGGTTCAGGTCCTCTCGCTTCAACAAGATGCGATAACCCAGCTCTTCGCTGAGCCGATGACACTCGGTGACCGGCGATGGACGCCCCGCGTAGTCGGCCAACAAGGTCGACAACTCCGCCCGGAACTCTGAGTCGCCCCAGGCCGAGCGGAAAGCCTTTTCGAGTTCGTGACATGCGGGAACGAGTGTCTCCGGCACGTACTGGCCACCGAACCGGCCAAAGCGGCCTTCCAGTGTCGGGTCACCCATGATCGGTCCGGAACCGGTCTCTGCGTTTGTCATGTCACTCCACTTCCCAGTCGTACATCGAACCATCGATGTCATAGTCAGGTTCGTCCACTAGATCTCCTGCGGCTTTCGCATTTTGAATGAATAGTCGCATCGCTGTCGGATCCTTCCGGCCTGGAGCACTCTCCACGCCAGATGCCACATCTACGCCCCATGGTCGCACGGCGGCGATTGCGTCGGCGACGTTGTCCGGGTTGAGTCCTCCAGCAAGCAGGATTCGCCGGTTTTGCGGCAACGATTCGGCCAAGGACCAGTCAAATACCTCACCGCTGCCGGGGACAGCGGCGTCTACCAGCACGATCGGTACCGGGAAATCGGCTGCTCGAGCGGCTTGCTCGGTTCCCGCTGCTACGGCCTTGATCACTGTGGGGACACGTTGGGCTACCCACGCGACGTCTTCAACACTTTCATTTCCGTGAAGCTGCGCGGCCTTGAGCCCGGCGCTGTGCACGATGTCGACCACTCGCTCTTTCGCCTCGTTGCGAAAGATGCCGACAGTGAGCGTTTCACCAGGGACACGGGCGGTGATATCGCGGGCCCGCCCGGGGGCGATCTGACGCACTGATCCGGAAACGAAGTTCAATCCGATCGAATCGGCTCCAAGGGCCACAGCGAGCAACGCGTCGTCAACGGTGGTGATGCCACAAATTTTGACCCACGTCATCGTGCCGCCTCGATGAGGGCGCCAACACCCTCGGCGGGACCGTGGTGTTTCACCAGTGATTCCCCCACGAGCACCGCCCCAAAACCGGCCTCGATCAGCTCGGGAATGTCACCCGGGCCGCCAATGCCTGATTCGGCGACACGCACGACGTCTGAGGGCAGCGATGCAGCAACACGCTTGGCGCGTTCGGTGTCGACCTCGAAGGTGCGGAGGTCTCGTTGGTTAACGCCAACGAGGCTGCCGTTGAGCACCATGGCACGTTCTGCTTCGGCCTCATCGTGGACCTCGATCAACACGTCCAGCCCGATGTCGCTTGCGAGTTCGTGGAATTCGGCCAGCTCGCCATCGCTCAATGCGGCAACGATGAGAAGCACACAATCCGCGCCCATCAACCGTGCGTCGACAACATCATGGGCAGACACGGTGAAGTCTTTTCGCAAGATCGGAATAGTCACCGACGCCTTCACCGCCTGAAGATCAGCAACCGAGCCCCCGAAGTACTTCTCGTCGGTCAACACCGAACAACACGCTGCGCCGCCTGCGGCATAGGCCGCGCTCAGCTCCGCTGGATCGAGGCCAAGGTTGAGATCGCCCTTTGATGGCGACCGTCGTTTCACCTCGGCGATAACACCGAGATCTGGCTGATTTCGAAGCGCCTGCACGAACCCTCGAGTGGGCGCCATTGCTTTGGCTTCAACGATCATGTCGTCGAGGGAACGATCATCGCTGGCCGCCACGCTTCGGTGGTCGGCCAAGATGTCATCGAGGTACAAGCTGCCCATCAGGCCGTGGTCCCCTGAGGCTCGGCGTGAACCGAAACGGCAACGTCGCCCAGTTGTGCTGAGGTGGCATCGTGAGCCAAGCGTTTGATATAGGCAAGAGCGACGAAACCATCATCGTCGGCGGCCACCGAGGTCAGCGCTCCAACGGTCGCACCATCGACGGTCAGTTCGGAGCCAACGTCGGGAAATCCAGGTCCCTCGATCAACCGCAGCTTCCGTGGCGTATTGCTGCCCCGAGAGTCGACTCGGGCAACGAGTTCTTGCCCGGTGTAACAACCCTTTGTGAACGATACGGACCTGTCGACGATCCCAGCCTCAGCCGGGATCGTGCTCTCGGTCAGCTCGGCTCCCATGGCGGGGACCATGTCACGGATTCGAAGACGATCAAACTCCAAAGCCGACATCTGCTCTTCGGCCGGCTCGCTGAGCGCTGGCCCAATCACGTCGTAGGTGCCTGGCGCACCCGACGATGCCACGACGACCGCGCCGTCCTCAGCCAAGACCGAGAGCGTGTCTCCGGTCGGCATCTCTCGAAACGCGTGCCAATCCCACGTTTCAAGGCTGAGCTCAGCTTTGGTACGTAGCTTGAAGCGCTTCAGCCGGGTCAACAGTGCCTCGCCATGCCCTGCATCGACGTCCAAAATGAACGTGTCGTCAGCCTCGGTCGCAGTGATGCGAAACCACGCGTCGACCTTGCCTTGGGGCTGCAGGATCAAACTCCACGCCGAGGCGCTCTGATCACCCGTGAGCATTTCGACGTCTTGGCTGATCTGGCCTTGAAGATAGCTGGCTGCTTCTTCACCAGAGACGACCACTACGTCACGCTGACCGACAAAAACTCTCACGACTCGCCTTCCAGCATCGCCTTGCGTTGTGCGGTCATTATGCGCGCACCTTCAACGGCTGCAAGCAGCGCCTTGGATTTGTTGATGCACTCGTTGTGTTCGTCGATCGCAACACTGTCGGCCACGATTCCTGCTCCGGCTTGCACAGAGGCACGATTTCCAGTGACGAACATGGTTCGGATGGCGATCGCCGTGTCGATGTTGCCGGAGAAGTCGAGGTATCCAATTACGCCGGCGTACGGGCCGCGCTTGACCGGTTCGAGCTCATCGATGATCTCCATGGCCCGTACCTTGGGCGCCCCCGAAACCGTGCCCGCAGGCAACGTTGCGCGCAACACATCGATTGCCGTGTTGCCCTCCGCAAGCTTTCCCGACACCTGAGACGTGAGGTGCATGACGTGGCTGTAGCGCTCCAGGCTCATGATTTGGTCGCGAGACTCCGAACCAAACTCGATCACCCGTCCAATGTCGTTTCGAGCCAAATCGACGAGCATGACGTGCTCGGCGACTTCCTTTGGATGCTCGATCAGTTCGGCTGCGAGTTGTTTGTCTTCGATGTCGGTCTTGCCACGAGGACGGGTGCCTGCGATTGGCCTGCTCACCACTTTGTCGCCGCGCAACTGCACCATTGGCTCTGGAGAAGCACCGACGATATCGAGGTCGCCGATACGCAGGTAGTACATGTACGGGCTGGGATTGATCTGACGGAGCACTCGGTACAGATCGAAGGTTTCGGCGTCCAGGTCGAAGTCGAAACGCTGCGAGAGGACTACCTGGAAGATGTCCCCAGACAAGATGTATTCCTTGGCTGCCTCGACGGCTTCGCAGTATGCCGACTCCCCCATTGACGAGGTGACCTCGGGTAGTTCCGGATTTGGGGGCGGTGGAGACACCAGCGGTTCGTCGAGCGGTTGCGCGCCGTCGTTTTGCAGAGCGGTCAGCCGATCGATCGCATCGTCGTAGACGGCTCGCAGTTGCTCGGTTGTTGCATCGACGGGGACAACGGTGTTGGCCACCAAGGTGACCTGTTGCTTCCAATGATCGAAGGCAACAAGTTCGCCAATGAGTGCCATGACGCCATCGGCGTGGCCAAGGTCGTCTTCGGGCACGTCGGGTAGGCGCTCTACTTCGCGGACCACGTCATAACCGATGTACCCCATCAAGCCAGCGTGCAGCGGGGGCAAATCGTCAATGTCGGGAGTCGTAAAGGTGCCGAGAAGCGTTTCGAGCGTGTCGAGCATCCCGTCTCCGGCGGGAATCTCCGCAGCGAGGGGACCCGTGATCGTCAATTCGCCAGCCTGCGACACGATCGATGCCAGCGGATTGCGACCAAGAAAGGACCAGCGACTCCACCGTTCGCCGTTCTCTACCGATTCGAGGAGGAAGCCGTCCCGCTCACCAACACAGCGAGCAAAGACCGCCACCGGGGTTACCTGATCGGCGAGCAGGGATCTCCAGACCGGAACGATCCGGTGTTCGCGGCTGTATTTCTCGAAGGTCTTAAAATCTGGTTGCACCGACACATTTGCCCCCAAAAGATCTAAAGGTACAGACCCGTCGAGCCCTCTTCGAGACGCTCGGCGGCTACGGCGTGAACATCGCGTTCGCGCAAGATGATGTAGTCGGTCCCTCCGACTTCGACTTCGTAACGGTCTTCCGGGTTAAACAAGACCCGATCGCCGATCTCCATGTTTCGCACATTGGGACCCGACGCCACGATCTCGGCCCAGGTCAACCGCTTCCCAACCTGGGCGGTCGCTGGGATGAGGATGCCACCGGTCGACTTTCGCTCGCCCTCTGACTCTCCGTATCGCACGAGAATCCGATCGTTAAGCATTTTGATCGGGAGACGGTCGCCATCGTCGTTCTCGGCGACAAACCCGTTCGCGGTAGTTGCGGTCACCGGGCCAGGCTACTGCGGAGGGCGAACGGTCACGCCACGGGACGACATGAGCTCCTTGGCCTCACCAACGGTGTGTTCGCCGAAGTGAAAGATCGATGCTGCAAGCACCGCGTCGGCGCTCCCTTCGGTGTGGCCCTCGGCGAGATGTTCGAGTGATCCAACACCGCCACTCGCAATGACAGGCACGTTGACCGCCGCCGCGATCTTGGCCGTTAGATCGGTGTCGAAGCCGTCGCGGGTGCCGTCTCGGTCCATGGAGGTCAACATGATCTCGCCAGCACCGCGTCGCTCGCACTCCTTGGCCCATTCGACGGCGTCCAAACCTGTGGGCGTGCGTCCACCTCGCACGTATACCTCGTAACCGCTGGCGAGCCCTTCGGTTTCGCTGCGCCGGGCATCGATGGAAGCCACAACGCATTGCGAACCAAACTCGTCAGAGATCTCGGTGAGCACCTCGGGGCGGTCGACGGCGGCGCTGTTGACCGTTACCTTGTCGGCTCCGACACGAAGGAGGCGTCGCGCGTCCTCGACGCTGCGAATTCCGCCACCGATGGTGAACGGGATGTACAACTCTTCGGCGGTTCGGCTAGCGAGATCGACGATGGTGTCTCGAGCGTCCGATGATGCGGTGATGTCGAGAAAGACCACCTCGTCAGCACCCTGCTCGTCATAGCGGGCAGCGAGCTCGACCGGGTCACCGGCATCGACAAGATCGACGAAGTTCACGCCCTTCACGACGCGACCTGCGTCCACGTCCATGCACGGGATAACCCGAACAGCGGTTGTGTGATCGCGCCCCGCACTGCCGGTGGTGTCTCGCTCCCCTTCAGCTCGGGGATCGGCGAGAGCAACGTCGTGTTCGGGCGTCTCGCCCGCGCATATCTGGACGAAGTTCTCGATGATCCGCAATCCGACGGGACCAGACTTCTCCGGGTGAAACTGGGTGGCGTACACGTTGTCTCGTTGCACGGCTGCGGTGAACGGTTCGCCGTAGTCGCAGGTCGCGATCGCAAACTCGGAATCGTGTGGCGCATAGGAGTGCACGAAGTACACCCATGGCGCTTCGCCCAGACCAGCAAAGAGCGGCGATTCCTTATCGAAGCGCAAGGTGTTCCATTGCATCTGGGGACGCTTTACGTCGCCGCGCAGCAGGCCTACTCGGCCGGGAAGAATCCCAAGCCCTTCGGCACCGTCGACTTCGTCGCTCGATTCGAACAGCGCCTGCATGCCCACGCAGATCCCCATAAAGGGACGGCCGCTGGCAACCGCTTCGCGCGCCAACTCGTCGATGCCACTTTCGCGAATGGCTTCCATCACCCGACCGAAGTTGCCAACACCTGGCAGAACAACGCCATCGGCGGCTGCTACAACGGCAGGGTCGGCAGTAAGCACCGGCTCAGCACCAGCGCGCTCCAACGTCTTTTGCGCCGAACGTAAGTTGCCAATCCCATAATCGAGAACAGCTATCTTCGGTCGAGGTCGTTCGCTTCGCTCACTAACCGAGTTTCTCGCCTGGGGGCTCGAAACATCGAGAGGTGAAGTCCCCTCAGGATCGCTCACAAGGTTCCCTTGGTCGAGGGAAGGCCGCCTCCGGTGACCGTCACGGCGTCGCGTAGAGCGCGGGCGACGCCTTTGA
Organism: uncultured Acidimicrobiales bacterium; assembly: GCA_964441145.1. Classification (GTDB taxonomy): domain Bacteria; phylum Actinomycetota; class Acidimicrobiia; order Acidimicrobiales; family SHLQ01; genus SHLQ01. The sequence goes on along the minus strand of CAYTUB010000018.1, from coordinate 12,920 downwards.
AGGTCGCCTCGATGATGTGGTGGGTGTTCTTGCCACGAACCAATGAGATGTGCAGCGTCATGCCCGACGACGTCACGAATGCGCGCCAGAACTCTTCGCACAACTGCGGATCAAATGGCGGGTTGCCGAGAATCTTCTCGCCAGGGAACTCGACCTCGTAGTGCATGAACGGACGCCCAGAAAGGTCGAGGGCGGTATCGATAAGCGCTTCGTCGAGTGGTATACGGTTCGATGCGAAACGTCGCACCCCAACCTTGTCGCCCAGCGCCTCTTTGAAGACGCTGCCCAGAAGGATGCCGGTGTCTTCGACCGTGTGGTGCGAATCGATCTCCAGATCGCCTGTTGCTGCCACGGTTAGGTTGAATCCACCGTGGCGACCCAACTGATCGAGCATGTGATCAAAGAACGGGAGACCCGTGCTGCAATCGGTGGTTCCGTCACCGTCGAGCTCAAGCTCGATACGGATCTGGGTCTCTTTGGTATCTCGGGATGCTGTAGCCGAACGCATCCCCCCAGCCTACGGCCCCGCCCGCACCTCAGCGCAAAAGATCTGTCCCCCGTTTGATACCTATACGGTACTTTTTGGGGGACAAATCTCTTTGACGGCGTCGAGGAACCGGTCGTTGTCTTGCGGTGTCCCCACGGTTACTCGGAGACATTCCGCGATCTTTGGCCAATTCGAACAGTTTCGTACCAGGACCGACCGTTCAACCAACGCCTGCCAGAGCTCTTGGCCATCCATATCGTCTGCGCGGAACAAGAAGAAGTTGGCACCACTTGGCCAAACCGTCACCGGTAGATCCCCAAGAGCCGCGATCATGCGCTCGCGCTCGCCCTTGATCTGATCCACGCGGACATCCATCTCCGCGCCGAAATCAAGCGCCGCAATACCGGCCGCCTGCTTGAACGAATCGAGGTGGTAGGGCAACACCGTCTTGTCGAGCTCATCGATCAGCCACGATGGTCCAAGCACATAACCCAGGCGTGCTCCCGCCATCGCCCACGTCTTCGAGAACGTTCTCGTGACAACCAGGGGCTTGTCGTCGTCGATCAGATCGACGGCCGAGTAGTCGGCGAACTGGCCATAGGCCTCGTCGACGACGAGGAGGCCTCCGGTTCCCTCCATCATCTCGAGCACCGCTTCGACCGTGCCGGCTGGGTCGACGATGCCACTGGGATTGTTCGGAGAGCACAAGAACAGCACTTCAGGCTCATGCTCCTCGACCACTCGAGCTACCTCGTCGAGATCCAGGCTGTAGTCGTCGGCCCGGGCGCCCTCGACCACCGTGGATCCAACCGTGCGAGAAATATGGCCGTGCATCGCGAACGTCGGCTCAAAGACCGCCGTTTTACGCCCCACTCCCCCATAGGTAAGCAGTAGCGTCTGCAAGACCTCGTTCGACCCGTTGGCCACAAAGACCTGATCAGGCTGGAGGCCATAGCGGTCAGCGAGGCGAGATCGCAGCTCACGCGCGGCACGGTCTGGATATCGGTGCCACGCCACCTCATCGAGCGCCGCGTGCAATGCATCGTGAAACCCCTCCGGCGGGGCCTCGGGTGCTTCGTTGGTGTTCAGGCGCACATCGACATCGATTTGTGGCGAGTGATACCCGTCGCGCAGTGCAATATCGGCTCGGACCTTCGGTCTCATGTTCTCACGCTACTGTCACTGGCCCGCTTGGAGGCGGGTTCTCGCCCGCTTGGA
>CAYTUB010000018.1:0-11115 GCA_964441145.1 uncultured Acidimicrobiales bacterium | reverse complement strand
TGTTCTCACGCTACTGTCACTGGCCCGCTTGGAGGCGGGTTCTCGCCCGCTTGGAGGCGGGTTCTCGCCCGCTTGGAAGCGGGTTCTCGCCCCATGTAGTCGCTGGCCCGCCCGTACCTACCTTTTGAGAGCTAGCGTTCGATCAATGGATTCCGATATGGCTGAGCTCGCGACCGTCTCCACTCAAATCGATGAGCTGGTGGCCCGCGTCACCGAAGTCGCCGAGCGCTATCACGGCACCGACGAGGATGCCGTTGCCGTCCGTCTCTTCGAAGTGGAACGGTCGCTCATGGGGGCAAGTCGCAGCCTCCGCAGCGCGATGAGAGCGTTCTAGCCTTCCCACTATGGAATTCGTCGTCGAACACCATGAGTCCTCGCCGTCGGTCGTGCACCTGACGCTGCGCCCCGATGAATCGCTCACCGAACTCACCGATGCGCTCGCCTTGGCCGCAAATGCTGGCTCCGACGCACACATCTGGTTGCACGGCACCACTCCCGAACGCGCCGAGATTCTGGCCGCGACTGGGCGTACGTCTGAACGAACGCTGCTCCAGATGCGGGCGCCTCTTCCAGCAGCGCCTTCCGGTATCGACTCACGTCCCTTCGGCCATGCCGATATCGACGACTTCGTCGCCGTCAACAACCGGGCGTTCTCCTGGCATCCGGAGCAATCCGGCCTCACCAGTGAACGGGTCGAGGCCGATGTGGCTGCGAGCTGGTTCGACGCAGAGGGGTTTCGACTCCATCACATCGACGATGACCTCGCCGGTTTCTGCTGGACCAAAGTGCATCCCCCAACACCCGACGATCCGGCGTTGGGCGAGATTTACGTCATTGCCGTCGACCCGCCCTTTCACGGTCGTGGATTAGGCAAGGCAATGACACTCGCCGGGCTCGAATGGCTCCACAACGCCGGTCTGGACACAGCGATGCTTTACGTCGAATCGGACAACGCTGCCGCCGTCGCTACCTACGAGCGGATCGGCTTTCACACCCACCGTGAAGACACGTTGTGGAGGCACTCATGGCAATAAAGCCGCGCGAGACCCGTTACGAACTCAGCCGAGATGAACTTGGCGACCTTCTCGTTGATCAACCGAGATACCGGATCGATCAACTGTGGAAAGGGCTCTACGAGGAAGGCCTGGCAATCGAGGACATCTCGACGCTGCCCAAAGGCCTCCGCAGCGAGCTCGGCGAGCTACTGCCGACGGCGCTCTTCGATCGGGTCTCTCGCGTCTCCGAGGGCGGCGAGACCCACAAATGGCTCTGGGGCCTAACCGACGGTGACGCGGTCGAAACCGTCTTGATGCACTACACCGATCGTTCAACGGTCTGTGTTAGCTCCCAAGCGGGCTGCGCTATGGCATGTGGGTTTTGTGCCACGGGCCAAGAAGGGTTCCGCCGTCACCTGACCACCGGGGAAATCGTCGAGCAAGTTATTCGAGCTCGAGAAGCCGCCCAGCCTCGACGTCTGTCCAATGTCGTGTTCATGGGTATGGGCGAACCTCTGGCCAACTACGACGCGGTGTGGGGAGCCGTCCGGCGCATACATGCCGATATTGGACTATCCGCTCGCCACATCACGATGAGTACCGTCGGTCTCATCCCAGGCATCCGGCGAATGGCAACTGAGGACCTGCCGGTGAGCCTCGCCGTTTCGCTTCATGCCGCAACCGATGAGCTACGCACCGAACTCGTTCCGATCAATGCCCGCTACCCGATAGCCGAGCTCGCCGATGCCTGCGCCGAGTACGTCGCAGCTTCGGGTCGTCGCCTCAGCTTTGAGTGGGCATTGATCGCCGGGGTAAATGACACCCACGAACAAGCGATTGCGCTTGCGGATCTGTGCCGAGAACTTCGTGCTCACGTGAACCTCATCCCACTGAACCCGACCCCTGGCTACCTCACCGTGGGAACCGATGCCGATGGCGTCAAGCGCTTCCAGAACTGGCTCTTGGAGCGCAACACCAACGCTACGATCCGTCGAAACCGCGGGACCGATATCGATGCTGCGTGCGGACAGTTGCGTGCCTCGCAGTCGTCGTCGACGACCAGCGCCGTCGCCGCGCCGACGCGCCGCAGCCCGAACTGAACAAATAGAGCCCTGATTCTTCAGCAAGTCTCCGATACTCTGGTGTAGGTAATGGCTGATCGATATGCATTCCAGAGCCCGTTTTCCCGAGGACATGGCTCAGACCCATGGTTCATGGCTGGCACCGTTGCCGTCACGACAACGGTCGCTGTCACCGCACTCGGTGTCTTGGGAATCCTGCTGTTTGTCATCGAAGGCGGCTTCGGGGCGATCAATAGTTCGCTCGTGCTCAGCCAAGACGCGATCCTCAGTGGTCAGGTATGGCGCTTCCTGACCTACACGATTCCACCCAACTCTGGCTTCTTCTTCGGGCTCTTGAGCCTGATCTTCTTCTTCATGATCGGCTCCCAGTTCGAGGCAATGTTGGGACGTCAGGCCTTTACCGGCCTCTTCCTCTCACTTCTTCTCATCCCCTCGGTCCTGGGAGTACTCGTCGCCGTGCTCGTCGACGATGGCGTGCCGGTGTTTGGACTGTCGATGATCTTCCTCGGCATCGCAGCGGGCTTCGCGTCAGCCATGCCCCAGGCACGCTCGTTCTTTGGTATCCCATTCTGGGTTCTCGTCGCCTTCATCTTCGTGGTGCAACTTCTGCAGGTACTGGCCGACCGCAGTCTTCCCGGGATCGTCATGTTGATTTCGACCGGAGCGATCGGACTTACCGTCACCCGCTCGCTCGGATTCTCCAACATCGAATGGGTTCCAGCCGTAAGGCTGCCGGGTGCGATCAGCGGCGAACGTCCAGCCTCACCGGCCAGGCAACCAAAGAAAAAGCGTTCCAAGAGGTTTGGCCGCAAGAAGGCCGGTGGGTCAACGCTTCGATCGGTCCCTACAGGCGCCGCTGCCAGCTCCGCATCGGAGGCCGAGATCGATGCGCTCCTTGACCAGGTCAGCGAGCAAGGCGTCGGCAGCCTCAGCAAGCAGCAAAAGCAAACGCTGGAGAAGCACGCAAAGGAAATGCGTAAGCGACGAGACAGCTAAGCGGGAATTAGCCGAGTAGTCACGTCGAGCAACCGCCCCTTGCGGTCGCTGATCGCTTTCCATGCATCGGCGAGCTTTGCCGGCCGCCCATCGATAGCAACGACGAGCAGGTCCTCCTCGAGACGCACCACGACCACGGCGCCCCTCGTCGTCGACGTAACGGAATCTACGAACGCTCCGGTGGCATCGTGTTCGATCACGTCGATCTCCATGCGCGTGGAGGAACCAATGTGGGTGAGGGCTCGACGCATTGCCTCACGGTCACCCGCCGTGATCAAACTCAGGACCGGAAGGGCCGCCGCTCCGTGAAAGAGCATCGCCCCGGAAAAGCCGGGAGTCCACGCCGAGATCTCTTCGAGGAGTGTGCTCAGCTCATCGAGCGCGACCGGGTCGACGTCATCGAGGGTTAGTTCGCCCCCCGAGTTGGATTTCTGTTTGCGGCGCTCTGAAGCTGCCATGGCTGCCCGTCGTGCCATCTCAGCTACTTCGAGTTCACGTTCGTCGTCGCTCATTCGAACAAGACCGTAGCGGGCTACGTCATCGCCTTCACATTCTGCGCACATATCCTGTACCTGTGAGCAATCTTCCTTCGCTCGATCAGCCCCTCCCCGAGGGTGATGAAAAGGCCGCATCGGTCCAGGCGATGTTCGACGCCATCGCGCCGCGATATGACCTCGTGAACCGCATCATGACCTTTCGCCTCGATGTCCGTTGGCGACGACACGCCATCGAGGCATTGGCGCTACCCCCAGACTCGCTATTGGTCGACCTGGCCACCGGTACCGGGGATTTCTGTCGCGAGCTCGCCGAGAGCGGCTATCGCTCCGTTGGCGCGGACTTCAGCTTCGGGATGCTGGCATCTGCGCGAACCGAGGAGCCTCTGGTGCAGGGCGATGGCATGGAACTCCCCTTTGCGGCTGGTTCCGTCGACGGGGTCACGTGCGGATTCGCACTTAGAAACTTTGTCGATTTGGAGAAGGTCTTCGCTGAACTAGGGCGCATTGTTCGCCCCGGCGGAAGAATTGCATTGCTCGACGCGAGCGAACCCGACAACCCAATAGTTCGCTTTGGCCATGGCCTCTACTTCGGGAAGGCGGTGCCCTTCATTGGAGGTCTGCTCTCAAACAAAGAGGCCTACGGCTACCTCCCCCGGTCATTGGCCTACTTGCCCCCTCGAAGCGAGATGCTCGCATCGCTCACGGCGGCCGGGTTCGACGATGTTCACCATGAACAGCTCACCTTTGGCGCTGCGCAACTAATTACCGCCACCCGCCGCAGCTAGAAGGCTGTGGCAAGCCGTTCAAAATCAGCTTTGGTAAATACGGCAATGGCAGTAGCGACGATCTCGTCGTCGTAGGTCGCCTCCGAGCTGAGAGTGAAGGTGCGATCATCCTCTGAATCCAGTCGCGCCGCGTACTGAATCACATCGTCGATGGGCACCCGCCCGAGGTAGTTCACCTCAAGCGTGCGTGTGAATCCATACCGGCCAATGATGCGTTGTAGCGACCCCATCAGGTCATCGAAGATCGCCGCGGTTAGCCCACCGTGGGACCGATCGGTCGCTCCTTCATAGGCAGCACCAACGATCACCTGCGCGTGCACCTCATCGCCAACTCGCTGGTACTCAACTCTTGTTGGGGAGAGTGGATTCTCTGCGCCAGAGAACGGCGACCGGTCAAAGGCAGCGAAACGCTCGCCGTCTTTGGGCACAGGGGCGCCCAGTGCCCCGACCATCTCGGAGGCGAAGACCAGCCCTCGATGCTCTGTCGTGAGCACGTCGCCTCGCTCGAGCACTTCGTTGGCCGCCTGCACAAGCTGCAAGGCTTCCTCGACCGCCGCTGGCCCATGCCCCTTTGCGATGAGCAGATCCGCAGAGTGGTGGAGGGCGCGAGCGAGATCGGACATCGGCGTCGACATCACAGGAGCCTGGTGGCAGCGACGCCACGTTTGCAAACCGATACTTAGATGAGCAGCCCGACGGTCAGGGCGAGCCCAGCCAAAAGCTGTGTCTTCCCCGTCGCCTCGAGCACAGGAATCAGATCACGCCCAAGGGCACCGGACCAGACCGTTCGAATCGCCGATGCCGCAGTAACGAGACCGATCAAGCCCAGGAGCATTCCGGGGCGACCTGTCACTGCTGCCGTGACCGCAATCAGGGCAAACGCCCCCAACATCGTGGCGATGTAGAGCCAACGGGTGGCGCTGTCACCGAGGCGCACGGCCAACGTGTTCTTGCCTACAGCTGCGTCGCCTTGCCGGTCGCGCAGGTTGTTAATCACCAGAAGTGCCGTCGCAAAGACACCGACGGGTACCGACAACACGATGGCGAGTCCAGAGAAGCCGACGGTCTGGACATAGGCCGATCCAATCGTTGCGACGAGACCGAAGAACACAAACACGAACACCTCACCCAGGCCGAGATAGCCGTAGGGCTTGTCGCCGCCGGTATAGAACCATCCCGCGGCGATCGATGCCGCTCCCACGAGCAGCAGTAGCGGGTTAACGACGATGGACAGGACCAAACCAACGACTCCGGCGACGCCAAAGGAAATGAAGATGGCCCGTTTGACCGCCTCGGGCGAGGCTGCCCCAGACCCCACCAACCGCAGCGGCCCGACACGGTCATCGTCGGTGCCGCGAATACCGTCGGAATAGTCGTTCGCGTAGTTCGTGGCGACCTGTAGCGCGAGCGCAACGACCATCGCAGCAACGAACCGCCACGCAATGAACATGTCGTCGGCGACTGCGGCGGTTCCAACCGCCACTGGCACGATTGCGGCGGGGAGTGTCTTTGGGCGCGCTCCTGCGAGCCAGAGAGCTGCTCCCGTCGGTTTGTTGGTCACCATTGCCCCCAGTGTGTCCGCTGCTCGACAGAGCGCGATGGACGCTGTGAGGAGGCACTAGGACGCTCCTGAGCCACATCGGCGTGACCAATCGCAATCGTCCCCAGCGATCGGCGGCCTTTGGGGATGCCAAAACGCTCAGCTACCGCTGGCTCATGTTCGAACTGGCCGAAAAAACACGCGCCCAAACCAAGCCCTGTTGCCAATAGGAGCACGTTCTCTACCGCCGCTCCCCCATCCACCCACCAGTAGGGGACGCTCCACGCATCGGCGGAGTCACCGAGCCCGGTGTGTGCTTTGTCGACTTCGCCATAACGGTCGACGTAGTCGTCCGGGTTCACCGTGGGGATCAATAACACCGGTGCCCGCAGCAACCCTGGCCAAGGAAAGCTCGCACGCTTGTCGACGGGAAGCGTTACATCCCAATAGGACGCTGCTTGACTTCCCTCGAGCACCAGGACGTCAACCGACGCGGTGTTCCCAGCACTTGGCCCACGGGTCGCCGCGTAGACGAGCGACTCGATCACCGAACGACCAACGTCTTGCGACGTGAACGCGCGCGTCATCTGGCGCTTGGTCAGCGCGTCAAAGATTTCCACCCGAGAAAACGCCGCCTAGGCAAACTTGGCGAGTTCCTCTGACATTGCCCAGCCAAAGCCGACCAACACGTCGCCGTTCTTTGGGTCAACGCTCTCGAAGAGCTCCTGGAGCTCAGGGCTAATCGCCTCGGGGTTTGAGGACTCAAAGTCGAACGCACATGGTCGAACGCCCTTGCCCTTCGACATGAACTTTCGATCTTCGTAGCGCAGCGGCGAGATTCCGAACCGCTTGGCGAAGCGGCGACCCCACGCCCGCTCTTCGCCCGATGCCTTGTGATCGGGGCGAGGCACGATGTCGTGAAACTCGCGGAGCACCTCAAAGCCATCAGGAGTCTGCATGCGCAGTCCAACGACAACGTCTTCGTCGGGGAAGGCCATCACCGCACGGTGCATGAGGTCGGTAATCATTCCTCGCAAGATCGTGTCTCGGCGAGCTGATCGAGCAATCGCTCCAAGGCCAACGATGATCGCTGGGGTTCCACCGATGCGCTCGAGCGTGTAGTACGCAAAGCCCTTCAGGCGGCCGTCGTCCATTGCTTGACAGCACAAAACCCACTCTTCGGCTTCCTTGGAAAGTTCACCCGCCTCGTAGGGCAAAGGCCCATCGGCGCAAAGGTCCGCCATCTCTGAGATCTCCGCATCGCCTAGGGCGTTGCAATCCTTGGTTTCTACTTCGAGTGCCATTAGCTACCTTTGCCTCGTGTACTTCCGTTGTGAGTCGCGTTCACAACTTCCCCTTAATTCCAGTCGACAACCAGTCAGTACGCAAACTGGGTCGATTGTGATCTGGCTCAAACGACCACAGCATCGGGGCCAAGCAGCACCCGAACCTCCGCCACAAGCCCGTTTCCGGTATCCACTCGGTAGGTGTCGGGCAGGCGAATTACCTGCATTCCGTCGAGATGGAGAAAGACGTCAGAGTCGCCTTGATGGTCCGACAACAGGATCTTCAGCTCATCGAGCGTGCTCGGATCTTGTGCGTGTGGTGGGAGCCTGAGTCGAAGCGGCGCGGCTTCGGTCATTTGCGAGCTGTCGAAGACCTCGAGGTCTTGGGCGATGAATTTGGGGATGTCGTCCTTGCCGTCCAAACGCCCGCGCACCACCACAATCGAGTCGTCGACCAACTTAAACCCGTGCTCGGTCATCGTTCGCGGGAAGACCATGACCTCGATCGAACCCTCGAGGTCCTCGAGTTCAAAGATGGCCATCAGGTCACCCTTGCGAGTCCACTTCTTCTGCAGGTTGGTAACCACTCCCCCGACCCGCAAGAACGCGCCGTCGGATTCGTCTTCGAGCGCACCGACGGTCTTGTCGCACCGGCGAGCGAGCGCTGCCTCATAACCCAGAATTGGATGGTCAGAAATGTAGAGGCCCAGCATTTCCTTCTCATTGGCGAGCTTGGGCATCTTGTCGAATTCGATGTCGGGAATCTCGGGACGATCATCAAACGACGGTTCGTCGCCAAGGCTGCCAAACAGCGTGGCGACACCAATGTCGTGATCCTTGCGCGACGAGACCGTCCGATCGATGATCAGCTCGTACACGTTGAGTAGGCCCTTGCGGGGGTGACCAAGCGAATCAAAGGAGCCAGCCTTGATCATTGACTCGATCGTGCGCTTGTTCAGCACTTGGTAGTCGACCCGCTCAACAAAGTCGGTGAAGGAATCGAAGGGCCCGTTGGCGTCTCGTTCGGCCAGCATGAGCTCCACCAAGCCTTCGCCGACGTTTCTCACCGCCGAAAGCCCAAACACGATCTCACCGATGGTGTCGCCCGACATATCAGGCAGCGGGTTGAAGTCCATGCGTGCCGTGTTGATATCGGGGACCGTCACGTTGATGCCCATGACCCGGCACTCGTTGAGGTAGACCGCCGCCTTATCCAGGCTCGACTTCACCGACGTCAGGAGCGCTGCGAGATACTCCACTGGGTAGTGCGCCTTGAGATAGGCGATCTGGTAGGCGACAAACCCGTAGCCGTAGCTGTGGCTCTTGTTGAACGCGTAGTCGGCGAAGGGCTCGATGATCTTCCACCACTCCTCGCCCAGGGCAACGCCATACCCCGTGGTCTCGCAGCCCTCGATGAACTTGGTCTTCTCCTTCTGCATGACCTCGCGGATCTTCTTGCCGCACGCCTTCCGCAGGGAGTCAGCATCGGCGAGTGAGTACCCGGCGAACTTCTGAGCGACTCGCATCATGGATTCCTGATAGATCATCAGGCCATAGGTGTCGCCGAGGATCTCGGACGCGTCCTCGTGGAGCAGCGTGACTTCCTGGCGACCGTTCTTTCGGTCGGCATAGTCGTTGTGCATGTTCGCTTCCATCGGCCCCGGCCGATAGAGCGCCACGAGTGCCGCGACATCTTCAAACTCGGTCGGGCCAAGCGACTTCATCAGCGACCGCATTGGGGTCGACTCGAGCTGGAACACGCCGATCGTGTCGCCACGCTGCAATAGCTCGTACGTCTTCTGGTCGGTGAGATCGACGTTGTCGATATCGACATCGACATCACGTGTGACCTTGATCGATTCGAGCGTGTCGTGGATGACATCGAGGTTTCGCAGACCGAGGAAGTCCATCTTGAGCAGACCCAGCGACTCGACGCCGTTCATCTCATATTGGGTGACCACGGGAGCATCTTCGATGTCTTGACCGGCTTCAGGTTTGCGCTGAATCGGCAGGTAGTCGGTGAGCGGGTCCTTGGTGATCACTACCGCCGCGGCGTGGATGCCGTCGGAACGACGAAGCCCTTCGAGGCCCTTGGCGACCTCGACAACTTCGGCGACCACCGGATCGGTGTTGACCATGTCTCGCAAGTCGCCGGCTTGGGCGTAGCCGCCCTCGTATTTGGGGTGCTTCTCAAAGCAGTACTGCAGCGGAGTGTCGCGGCCCATGATGAGCGGCGGCATCGCCTTCGCTACTTTGTCGCCGACCGCATAGGGGTAACCGAGCACTCGTGCAGCATCACGAACCGCTGCACGAGCCTTGATCTGGGAGAACGTGACGATCTGGGCCACGTGGTCTCGACCGTAGCGTTCGGCGCAGTAGCGGATCATCTGGTCCCGGTACCTGGTGTCGAAGTCCATATCGATATCGGGCATCGACATACGCGACGGGTTGAGGAAGCGCTCGAAGAGCAGGTCGTACTTGATTGGATCGAGGTCGGTGATCCACAGGCAATAGGCAACCGCGCAACCGGCGGCTGAGCCACGGCCTGGGCCGACTCGAATGCCTTCGTCGCGGGCGTATTTGATCATGTCCCACGTGATGATGAAGTACGACGAGAAGCCCATGTTCTTGATGACATCGAGCTCGAACAGCAGACGCTCTTTGGCTTCCTCGGGAATGTTGTCGCCCCAACGCTTCTTGGCGCCTTCCATCGTCAGGTGGAGCAGATATTCATCGTCGTCGGAAAAGCCCGGCGGTAGCGGGAAGCTCGGCAGCAACGGTTCGCCGAATTCGATCTCGACGTTGCAGCGTTCTGCGATCCACAAGGAGTTGTCGCAGGCCACCTCGACCTCGCGCCACATGTGGCGCATCTCGGCTGCGGACTTCAAATAATGCTGGTCGCCGTGGAACTTGAACCGGTCGGGGTCTGACCGCAGCGAACCGGTCTGCACACACAGGAGCGCATCATGGGCCGAGTGGTCAGCCTGATGGGTGTAGTGACTGTCGTTGGTGGCCAGGATCGGCGCGCCAATCTTCTTGGCGATCTCGAGCAGCTGTGGATTGGTCCGGAGCTGCTCGGGGATGCCGTGGTCTTGCAGCTCGATGAAGAGATTGTCTCGACCGAAGATGTCTTGCAGCCTGCCCGCTCGGTTGACCGCTTCGTCGAAGTTGCCCTGGAGCAAGGCTTGGAGCACCTGGCCGCCGAGACAGCCCGTCGTGGCGATGATGCCCTCGGAGTATTTGTCGAGCAGCTCCCAGTCGACCCGAGGCTTGTAGTGATAGCCCGTCATGAACGCCTCGGAGGCGAGCTGAATCATGTTCTTGTAGCCGGTGTTGTTCTCGGCGAGCATGATCAGGTGGTAGTAGAGCTTCTTTCCGCCATCGGAGCTACCGCCCGAATCATCCACCTTGCCCCGGCGTGAGAGGCGCTCGGACCGGTGATCGTGGGCCATGTAGGCCTCGGTACCGATGATCGGCTTGATACCCGCCTTGTTGCACGACTTGTAGAAGTCGAGCACGCCGTACATGTTGCCGTGGTCGGTAATACCCAGCGCAGGCTGGCCATCTGCTGCGGCCGCCGCGACGAGGTCGTCAAGACGCGACGCACCATCGAGCATCGAGAACTCGGTATGCACATGCAAGTGGGCAAAAGAGCCAGCCACTATTGTCCTCGACCCTTCCGGTCGAGATCCGCGGAAGTACTTATGTGTCGCTGCGAACCCTGCGGGTTCGTGCGGGCTCCGCTCCTCATTAGTCCCTTTCACATCCGTTCAGTCTCTCCACACTAGCCAGCCGAAGAGACAAATTACATAGCCGGAATTCTGGGCCCCTAGGTGATGCGATGGAGCTCTCACCACCCCGGGGTCCACCCCGGTCCACCCCGGGGTCAAACCTCGCCTAGCGTCAAGCTCGCAGCACCCGGGGTCAAACCTCG
>CAYTUB010000017.1:0-40733 GCA_964441145.1 uncultured Acidimicrobiales bacterium | reverse complement strand
CTTCGAAGAATGGTTTGCTGGAGTTTGACGGATACAGGCGCACGCGTGGGGCGTCCAACGTGTGATGGCTATGGCGACTACTCCTGACACAAAGCTGCTTGAGCGCAGTGCCAGAGATGGCGATGCGGGCGCCTTTGGGCAGCTCTTGCGGCTCTGGGATGGCGACCTGCGTGGCGTTGCCTGGAGTGTGGCGAGGTCGGCCGCAGCCACCGATGACATTATGCAGGACGCTTACGAGCGGGCCTTTCGAGCGATCGATGGTTTCAACGGCGAATCGGCGATGAAGACCTGGCTGCATTCGATCGTCTACAGATCTGCCCTCGACTTCGTCCGATACGAGGGCCGCAGGGCACATGACGATGCCAGCGAGCTCGGCAATGTCGCCACAACCACGTCGGGAACACAACCCGACGTAACCGCGGTTGACCGCTCCGAGCTGGCCAGCGTGCTTGAGGCATGCACCCTAGAGGAGCGGGCAATGCTCATGTTGACCACCGGTCTTGGCTACAGCTTCGACGAAACCGCCGCGATCTTGGACATGAAACGAGGGACCGTGGCCTCACGAGTAGGCCGAGTCCGAGCGCGGTTATCCCGCTGGGAAGAGGAATCATGAACCCCGAAGACTTTGACCCCGAACTTCAACGCGAGCTCCTCGACGAGGTTCCTGCACCTGGCGAGTCCTTCTGGGACGGCGTCGATGCTCGCCTCACCGCAGCAGCAGCAGCCGAGCCAGCGACCACAGCCGTCGATGCACTGGAGTCGAACGGCATTGTTGCCAGCGGACGTGAGGACGACACCGTCATCGACCTCTCAGGCTCACGAGATGCAGCACAGTCCCGTTCCTCCAAGATGTCGTGGCTGCTGGCCGCTGCGGTTGCAGTGATCGTCGCCGGGCTTATCGGGTTCTTTACCCTCGGCGACTCTCAGACCTCCGAAGTCGATATCACCGACGACTCTGAGCTTCCACAGGACAACGAGAGCCCCGAAGATCCCGACAACAACGACGACACCGCACCGGACCAGGCCCAGACAAATGAGGTGACCTGGACCCAAGTCGGCGGCGACATCGCAGGGCCAACTTCGACCGGCATCGCCGGCAATGAAGTTGCGCTCTCTGGCGATGGCAACACCGTTGCCGTCCGCTATCCGGTACCTAACAACGCTGGCTCCGCCGGTTCCCGAGATACAAGGGTGTTCCGCTGGGACGGCGAAGACTGGGCGCAGCTCGGAGCCGACATCATCGACAACGATGCCGAGGTCGTGGCCTTCATCTCGGTTGCACTCTCAGCCGACGGAAACACGCTCGTTCTCGGCGATGACTACAGCGAGGTTGAAAACGTTCGGATCTTTCGCTGGGACGGAGAGGCGTGGGTTCCGTTCGGCACGATCGATCGACTAGCCGAAGACGGTGACACACAGAGACTGGGCGCCTCTGTAGCGGTCTCAGCCGATGGAGAGACCATCGTGGTCGGCGACCCGGGAGCATCAAACTTCGGGGCTGTGAGTGTTTACCGTTGGACCGGAAATTCCTGGAGTGAACTTGGTACAGCTGTTTCAGTCAGCAACTTAGTCGACGCTATTGCTGTCTCCGCTGACGGCACCTCATTCATCGCAAGTGGATCACGGAACGGGACAGCCAACGTCTTCCGGTGGGACGACCTCTCCGAGTGGGTCCAAGTTGGATCGAGGCTCTCAGGAGACGAGGAAGCTGCCTTCGGCGACGCGGTAGCCATGTCGGCTGACGGAAATACGGTGATTATCGGTGCTCCGCTCGGCCACAATTCGAGCGTGTTTCGCCTAATCGACGGAGAGTGGAGCCCACTAGGCGCAATCGAAGACCAGGAAGTCTCGCACTTTGGAGAGGGAATTGGGTTCGCAGCGCTCTTCGGAGAGTCGGTCGGAATCACCGGGGACGGCGACACGGTGATCGTTGGCGGCACCACTCAAGGTGTCGAGCCCCTTGCGCGGACGTTCATTTGGGACGGGTCGAACTGGAACCAGTTCGGACCCGACTTTGTTGGCGAGGACGGCAGCATGTCAAGTGGCGGCACCGTAGCGATCTCCGCGGATGGCAACACTGCATTGTTGAACTTTGGGTTGGAGTCGTCCGGAGCGACGACGGTCGACGAAGGACGCATCCGTGTGTTCCGATCAAGCGATGCGCCCGTGGCCTCCAATGCATCCACTTCCGCCGAGACCGAGCCGACCGTGGACGCAACAGCGCCCGCCGACGCCCCTCCGGTTACGGAAACTGACGTAGCGGAGGAGACGACCACTACCACTGCACTAGAGGCTGAGGCCGAATCAGCCGCCGCAGTCACGTATCGCTGTTTCGACCCCACCTTTGGCGCCGGTGATCCGTCCACTGACTCGTGGATCGTCGAGTTCGCCGGCGATGACTTTGTGAGCTTGGAAGAGTTCCCCGATATAGAGGGCGCCGCAAGCGTTATCTCGATCGGGACCCTCTCCCCGGACGGCTTTGCCACCGTGCGCTCGACGATTCTCCCGGATGGCCGGACACGGGTCGGAGATTGGTTCTTCGGCGAAGCTGAACTGTGGGGACGGCTCGCTGACGAGACGCCCGCTCCCGAAATCGATTGTTCCCAGCTCGACAACTTCGACGCCTTAGTGGACCAGCTCGCGGCTGACTACGCAGCCCTCCAAGCCAACGAGCGAGCCCGCAATATCGTCGACGGTGGTCGAAGCCGCGTCGCAACCGCCAACTTCGGCAGCGACTCGCCCCGACTCACGCTTACGAACCTCCCTGGCGACACCACCGAGATCGGCACCATCGGAGCTGGCCTACATAACGTGCCCTCCAGCGGTCGCACGGCAACGGTGGACGGAGTCGGCTACACCGAAATCATCATTCCCCGCGGCAACAACGAACAAGCCGGCTGGATCAGAAGCGACATGCTCGACCCCGAACCCCGAAGCGTTGCGGCGATTGCCCGAGCACGAAGCGGCGGCGTATTCGGGGTGATCGAAGGAGTTTCTGAGCCCGGCGAGGATGGGCTGTATTCAATACGGGTCGAGGGCCAAGAGTTCTTCTTCTCACCGACAGCGACGCTAGACGACCGCGGCGTTATCGGCCCGGGCCTAACGCTCAACGAGCTCCTAAGCATTGGCATACCGAGTGGCGTCACCATCGAGTTCGTGGTCTCCCCAGAGTTCACCGAATCCCCCACGATCACGAACATTCGGGTCGTGGGCTTCCCCGCTGGCTAAACCAGCAGACCCCGGGCCTCACCTACGGCGTACAGCGAGCCGGTGACGATCACGATTCCTTCGAGACCGGCAAGAACCTTTGCCCGGTCGATCGCCTGGTCGATGTTGGCTGCGGTCTCGGCTGCTGCACCAGTCGCCTCAGCCACTTCGGCGATGGCACTCGCGTCGATAGACCGCAGCGAATCCACCGGCGCTGCGACGACGTAGTCTCCTTGACCAATGCCGAGGCTGTCGATGAAGTCGGCTGGATCTCGTGGTTCGAGCATGCCGAGCACGAACACCCGGGGCTCGCTGACGGCGAAGGCGATGTTGATTGTGTCTCGCAGTGCCTGGGCCGCTTCAGGGTTATGCGCACCATCGAGGAGGATCGTGGGCTCGGTGGCAACGACCTCGGCTCGCCCGGGAAGGGTGAGCTCGCTGAAAGCTTCGGCGATCACATCATCGGGCACGGCTGCATCGAGGAACTCCTCGGTAGCGGTCAGCGCCAACAGAGCGTTCTCCGCTTGATGTGAGCCATGCGCCCGAAGGAATACGTCCTCGTACAGACCACGGGGCGTCTTGACGCCGAGCAGACGGCCGTCGACCGCGGGTTGGTCGTCGGTGAGCTCGAAGTCGGTCTCGGCAAACAGCAACGAGGCTGAAGGCTCGCCCTCAAAGATGTCCCGAAGGTCCGGGTCGGTTTCGCCGACCAGCAGAACCGAGTTCTCCGTCGAGATCCCGACCTTCTCGCTCGCAATGTTTCGGCGCCAGTCGCCTTGCTGGTCGGTGTGGTCGGTGCCGATGTTCGTCACTACGGCGACGTCAGCCTCGATCACGTTGGTGGCGTCGAACCTGCCGAGCACGCCCACTTCGATCACTGCCAACTCGACAGCTTCGACGGCGAAGATCCGGTAGGCAGCTGCCGTGAGCAGCTCGAAGTAGCTGGCCGGATACTCAGACATGTCAGCCACGGCAGCAAGCGCCAGTACTTCCTCGGCGAAGATCTCCTCGCTCACCGGCTCGCCATTGATCTCGATCCGCTCGGTGATCGACGATAGATGCGGGCTCGAATACCGCCCCACACGTAACCCTTGGGCCTGCAACAGTCGGGCAACCATCGTCGCCGTCGACCCCTTGCCGTTCGTCCCTGTGATGTGGATGGACCGAAACGCCTGGTGCGGATCCCCCGACAGATGCATCAACGCTTCCATCGAGTGCAGCGACAGATCCTCGAAGTACCCGGCCCGGGCCTCCAAGTTGATGTGCCGATCTAAAAACCGAATCGCCTCAGAAAAACTCACAACGCAAGCCTAAGCCCTAATCGAGTCCCCAGGATTTGTCCCCCGTTTGATACCTATGCGGTATCAAACGGGGGACAGATCTTCAGCCACCTCACCATGAGGGGGCGCGCTGAGCATCGGGAAATCTAGGAGCGAGGGACGAGCGACGGTTGCCGCCTCTGGCGCAGCAGCCGAGCATCGAGGGCCGACAGGCCCGGATTGCGACCGCTGGAGGAGCGAAGCTCCGGGAAATTACGAGGCAGCGCGGGAAGGCCGCTCAGGCTTCTTGCCAGGGCCAGGAACGATCGTCGGAAGCACGCCTTCGAGGACGACATCTTCGGTAATGACGACCTTGCTGACATCTTCACGGCTTGGAAGCTCGTACATCGTCGACAGCAGCACCTCTTCGAGCACTGCTCGAAGGCCACGGGCGCCGACGCCACGAGCGATCGACTGATCGGCGATAGCGCCGAGTGCCTCATCGGTGAACTCGAGCTCGCAATCTTCGAACTCGAAGAACTTCTTGTACTGCTTGATCAGTGCGTTCTTTGGCTCGGTGAGCACTCGAACGAGATCTTCGCGGTAGAGGTTGCCGACCGATCCAACAACGGGAAGGCGACCAATGAACTCCGGGATCAACCCGAAGTTCATGAGGTCTTCGGGGCGGATGCGAGTGAGCACATCGCCGAGGTCGTCGCGTTCTTGACGGTTGCTAATGGACGCACCGAATCCGACGCCGCCGCGATCTTCGCGCTGGTCGATGATCTTTTCGATTCCTGCAAAGGCTCCACCGCAGATGAACAACACGTTGGTGGTGTCGATCTGAATGAACTCCTGATGTGGGTGCTTACGGCCGCCCTGTGGCGGAACCGCAGCTGTGGTGCCCTCAAGAATCTTCAGCAGGGCCTGCTGTACACCTTCACCCGAAACGTCACGGGTGATCGATGGGTTCTCGCTCTTGCGTGCGACCTTGTCGATCTCATCGATGTAGATGATGCCGGTTTCGGCTTTCTTGACGTCGTAGTCGGCAGCTTGAAGAAGCTTGAGAAGGATGTTTTCGACGTCCTCGCCGACGTACCCGGCTTCGGTGAGTGCGGTTGCATCGGCGATTGCGAACGGCACGTTCAGCAGCCGAGCGAGAGTCTGAGCGAGGAGGGTCTTGCCGCAACCCGTTGGGCCAACGAGCAAGATGTTTGACTTGGAGAGTTCGACCTCTTTGTCGAGGGTCGAACCGAACTCGACGCGCTTGTAGTGGTTGTAGACGGCTACCGAGAGGATCTTCTTCGCGTGTTCCTGCCCAATGATGTAGGTCGTGAGGAACTCATGAATCTCTGCGGGTGTGGGAAGATCGCCGAAGTCAACGTCGCCGGTATCGGACAACTCTTCTTCGATGATCTCGTTGCACAGGTCGATGCACTCGTCGCAGATGTACACACCTGGACCGGCAATGAGCTTCTTGACTTGCTTCTGTGACTTGCCACAGAAAGAGCACTTAAGAAGCTCTCCACCTTCACCAAATTTGGCCACGCGCTGCTATCCCCTTGTAATTCGTCGGCTATGAGTATGTCGGCTGACTACTCGACGGCCTTGATAGGTCCTGTGGTATCGACCATGTCGCGGTTGTCGATGACCTCATCAATGATTCCATATTCTTTGGCTTCATCGGCGGTCATTACGAAATCGCGGTCGGTGTCCGCAGAGATCTTCTCCGATGGCTGACCCGTGTGATAGGCCAAAACATCCTCGAGAGCTTCCTTCAGACGCTGAATTTCGGTGGCGGCGATCTCGATGTCGGAGACCTGACCTTGCGCACCCGAGTACGGCTGATGGATCAAAATACGGCTGTGCTTGAGCGCAAGACGCTTGCCTGGTGTACCAGCGCCGAGCAGCACTGCGGCGGCCGAGGCGGCCTGACCAAAGCAGATCGTCGTGATGTCAGGCTTGACGTACTGCATCGTGTCGTAAATGGCGAACAGCGCGTTGATGTCTCCACCGGGAGAGTTGATGTAGAGGCTGATGTCTCGGTCGGGGTTCTCCGCTTCGAGGTGGAGAAGCTGCGCCGAGATCACATTTGCGACCATGTCATCAATCGGCGTCCCAAGGAAGATGATGTTCTCCCGCAACAGCCGAGAGAAAATGTCTCCGTGACGTTCACCCTGTGGGGTCTTCTCGATGACGTTCGGAATCAGAATGCTCATTATTTACTCTTCCTCTGATTGGTGATCAGCGTGGTCGTCTTCGTCGGTCTCAAGGAGATCACGATCGACCGCATTGCCATCCTCATCGACAATTTCGGCGCGATCTGTAACCCACTGGAGCGCAGCACGGATCCGCATGTCGGATCGTATGGCATTCAAACGGCCAGCGGTCTCCAATTGTTCCCGAACACTCTCAAGCGGCTGGTCGAGCTGAGTAGCCAAAATCATGAGCTCATCATCGAGCTCTTCCTCGGTGACCTCAATGTTTTCTTGCTCGGCTACCGCCCGCAGAGCGAGGTCGACACGTGCGCTGACCTCGGCTTGTTCGCGGAGTTGTTCACGGAACTGTTCAGGCGAAGTGCCCGTGATTTGCATGTACTGCTCTAGCTGGATGCCCTGTGCTTGCAGGCGCATGGCCATGTCTTGCGCTCGGTTCTCCATCTCGTCTTCGATGAGCGCCTCGGGCAGCTCGTCGGTAACCAACGCAGCGAGAGCGTCGCCGGTGTTGTTGTCGAGGGCTTGAGCGGCCTGCGCCTTTTTGACGTCCTCAAGGCGAG
Source organism: uncultured Acidimicrobiales bacterium (assembly GCA_964441145.1). Taxonomy (GTDB): domain Bacteria; phylum Actinomycetota; class Acidimicrobiia; order Acidimicrobiales; family SHLQ01; genus SHLQ01. Next base: position 33,491 of record CAYTUB010000017.1, on the reverse strand, counting down.
CCATGAGATCGTCACGAAGCTCATCGATGGTTTCGAACTCGCTCGCCTCTTTGGCGAACTCATCGTTGGGCTCCGGGAGCACCGAAGCTTGGACTTCCTTGACGGTGATGACGAAATCGATCTCGTCATCTTGACTGTCGTCGGGGTGATTGGCCGAGAAGGTCAGCTCGTCGCCGGCGCTCGCTCCGCGCAGGTTCTCGTCGATCTCGGCAACGACCGCACCGGAACCAACGACGTAGTCGTAGTCTTCGGCGGTCAGGCCCGGCACAGGCTCGCCGTCGATGGTGCCTGCGATGTCGATCGTGACGTGGTCCTCGTCGGCGGCTGCACGGTCGACGGTGTCGAGTTCTGCGTGCTGACGTCGGATCGAGTCGACACGATCCTCGAGGTCCTGATCGTTGGGCAGCGGAGACGGGATCTCGACACGAAGTGTGTCATGGCCCGACACGGAGATGACTGGCCGAACCTCAACAACAGCGTCGAAGCTCACGTCGCCTTCCGCTTGACCACCCGTGATATCGATCTCCGGTGCGGCGATGACGTCGACGTCGTTATCGGTCACCGCCTTGGAGTAGAACTCGGGAAGCGCCTCGCGGAGTGCTTCCTCACGAGCCATCTCCGGACCGAACCGCTGCTCGATCAAACGGCGGGGTACCTTCCCCGGGCGAAATCCTGGAATTCGGACCTCTTTGGAGATGGCCACGTAGGCGGCCTCAAGCTTCGGTTCGAATTCGGCTGCGTCGATGGTGACGGACAACTTGACCTTGTTGTCCTCGAGGGTTTCAAGCGTGCTATTCACAGGGTGAGAAGCTTACTGTTATTGCAAGTCACTCCGGCCAAACACTGCCATCGTTGTTCCGGGCTCGGCCGAACGGTTCACGCAGTTTCGACGATTTCGTTCGCGAGCCCGAGATCGGCAATGGACTTCTCTCGCATCTCTGCTTTACGGATCTTTCCGGTCACCGTCATGGGAAACTCACTCACAAAAGACACATAGCGAGGCACTTTCAAGTGAGCGATTGAGTCCTTGCAAAAAGGCGATGACATCGTCTTCTGTCACGGCACTGCCAAGCAAATTTCTAGCCGTTGGTCTCGTTGGGCATTCTTCGAAGCCTCCGGACCACTCGGTGGTCCGTTCGCTTCGAAGAACTGGCCCCTGGACTGCGGTGACTACAAAACGTTGAAAGCCCCGGCGTTTCGGCCGGGGCTTTCAGGTGAGCGGGTGGGGGTAATCGAAACCCCATCATCAGATTGGAAATCTGAGGTTCTACCGTTGAACTACACCCGCAGGTGAGGAATCAGCATAGCTGCTTCGACGTGCGCAACTGCCAAGATGTCGGACATATTCCCTATTCGTCGGACCGGTGCGGCTGCGGGTCTGGAATCTGTGTTCCTCAGTTGGCGTCAGCCACCGATGCCAATGTGCACTTTCTGGAATTTGAGCGAGAGCTGCGAGGTTCATCACTCGTCCGCAAGAAATGGTTAAGCAACCGGGGGTAATAAAATGGCTGAACACAACACCGATGTCATCATCATCGGAATGGGTCCGGGAGGTGAATCCGTTGGCGGACAGCTCGGCGAAGCCGGACTGAACGTCATCGGCATCGAAGCCAACCTGGTCGGTGGCGAATGCCCCTACTACGGATGCATCCCGTCAAAGATGATGATCCGTGCAGCGAACACGCTGGCCGAGGTCGGTCACGTCGAAGGTCTCGCCGGCACCGCAACCGCGACACCTGATTGGGCGCCGGTGGCGCAACGCATCCGTGAACAAGCAACCGCGAACTGGGACGACCAGATCGCCGTCGACCGTTTCGTCGGCAAGGGCGGCACGTTCGTCCGCGGCCGCGGCGTCATCACCGCACCAAAGACCGTTCAGGTCGGCGACGACACCTACGTCGCCTCCAAAGGCATCGTTATCGCCACGGGCACCCAAGCACTCGTGCCACCGATCCCCGGGCTCGAAGGCACGCCATATTGGACCAACAAAGAAATCGTTCAGGTCGAAGAACTACCCGCCTCGATGATCGTCCTCGGCGGCGGTGTCATCGGCCTGGAACTCGGTCAGGCGATCAGTCGCTTCGGAGTGAAGGTCAGCGTCGTCGAAGGCGAAGAACGACTTCTCTCCAACTTCGAACCCGAGGTCGGCGACGCGTTGAAAGAAACCTTGACCAACGGCGGAATCGACGTCCACACCGGACAATTCGCCGAGAATGTCGTCTACGACGAGGCGAGCGGGTTCACCGTCACCTTGGCCGACGGCACCGAAGTGTCGGGCGAAAAGCTTCTGGTCGCCGTTGGCCGCAAAACGTTCCTCAAGGAATTGGGCATTGGGAACCTCGGTCTGGACGAAGACTCCCGCTTCATGTCGATCGACGAGAACACCCAAGTGCAGGACGGTCTCTGGGCCGTCGGCGATATCGCGGGCAAGGGTCACTACACCCACCTGGCCCTCAAGCAGGCAGACGTAACGGTCGGCCAGATCCTGGGCACCGAAGCAACGCCGGTCAACTACGACGCGATGGCCGCCGCTGTCTTCACCGACCCTGAAATCGGCGTAGTCGGAAAGACCGAAGCCGAAGCTCGCGAGGCCGGCATCAACGTCAAGACCGCGTTCAAACCGGTGGCCCACACCGCTCGCGGCTGGATGCATATGAACGGAAACGACGGCTTCTACAAGCTCGTCGTCGACGCCGACAAGGACATTCTGATCGGAGCGACCTCCGTTGGACCCCACGGCGGTGAAGTTCTGGGCATGCTCGCCCTTGCCGTTCACGCCGAGATTCCAATCGCCACCCTGCGTTCGATGACATATGCCTATCCCACCTTCTACAAAGGTGTGGAGGACACGCTCAACGACCTCTAACCACAGCCGATTTTAACCACAGCGGATTTCTTCGAAGACTGCGGACCGCTCGCCGATCCCAAGCCTTCGAAGAATCCGTCTTGGCCATCTTCGAAGACTGCGGACCACTCGCCGATCCCAAACCTTCGAAGAATCCGTCTTGGCCATCTTCGAAGACTGCGGACCACTCAGTGGTCCAATCGCTTCGAAGAACGGGCCACGGCTAGGGCTTGTCGCACCGCGCCAACGAGTGCGTCTGGCGTATCGACGAAGTCGGACCACGTGAAGGTAAGCACCGTCCAACCCAGCAGCGTCAGTTTGTTCTTCCGGCGTGGATCTCGCCGGAAGGACTCGATGTTGTGGTGCCATCGCACGCTGTCGAGCTCGATTGCCACCTTGAGCCACGGATAGGCAAGGTCGACCCGCGCAATGAGCTGACCACCGGCAGAGATCTCATGTTCGAAGACCGGGTCGGGCAAACCAGCGTCACCGAGCAGCGTCCCGACGTTCCGGTTCCAGGTGCTGTCTGGAATCGCCGACTCGCCGTATCGAACGTCAAGAACCTTGCGAAGTCGCCCACACCCCGTTCGACCCTGGCGTGAGTGCCGGACCAGGACCAGGTAGAGGTCTGGCCACTCGACGAGCCTTTGCCGAATGACCGAGTCGAGTACCAAGTTCAGCTTGTGTGCGCCGACCACAGCTGCGAGGTCGAGCACCGTCCGTCCGATCCCGGTCACCGCAACTCCGTGGCGCTCGGTCTCGTCGACCCGGTCGTACTGGCGAGTCCGATGCACCTTGACGTTCGGCAAAGAAACACACCGGGATTCTGGGATCGTGACCTCTGGGAAGGTCGGCGCGAACCCATCAATTCCCCACAGGACGCCCGCAGCGCGATGGCTGGCGACACCGTCGACCGATAAGGCCGCACCACGTAGTCGTGCGTGCCAGGTCGCCGGCGATGACTCGATTCGGAAGGTCCGCGGGTACATGGCGGTGACCTCTTCGCGCCTAACCATGCCCGCAAGTTGGCTCTTCGTCACACCAAACCTGAGCGCCTCGGCCCGGGTAAAGACCCCGTGGTGGGCCGCCAGGTGGCGGTAGAACTCATGCATGTCTCTTTCCTCGATTATCACATTGGTATCGGGGGAAGTGTCCACGCTCATTCTTCGAAGCATTGAGACCGTCTGATGGTCCGGAAGCTTCGAAGAACGAACGGGTGGGATCTTCGAAGCGGGCGGAACGTTGAGCGGTCCGGAAGCTTCGAAGAACGAACAGCAAGGTAGCGAGGGGGTGTGACAGAGTTCTGACATGGAGCGCTTGGTTGCATTCGTCAAAGCCGATTGCGAGACGTGCCAAATGGTCGCGCCCGTCCTGGGGCAGCTGCGCGACCGCGGAGCGCTCGATGAGATCATCACCCAAGACGACCCAACGTTCCCAAACCTCAGCTCCACCTACGACGAAGACCTAGAGCGTTCCTGGCGCACAAACATCGAGACCGTGCCGACGATCATCACCTACGACGCCGACAACGCCGAGGTTGCACGGACCGTCGGCTGGCACCGCGAGCAATGGGAGTCCCTCACCGGCGTCGCCGAGCTTGGCCCCGGCCTACCTCCGCATCGACCGGGGTGCGGCTCGATGAGCGTCGACCCCGACATCGCAGCAACCCTTGACGCAACATTTGGCGATGCCACGACAACGAGCCGGCGCGTCGAGTTCGCCGCCCTTGAGGACCCGTTCGAAGCAATGTTTGATCGAGGTTGGAGCGATGGGCTCCCGCTGGTTCCGCCAACGCCTGAGAGGCTCGAGCGAATGCTCGCGGGCACCACACGAGACCCCGGCGACATCGTCGCAACCATTCCGCCGAACCTCGTGGATGCCTCGGTTGAGAAGGTCGCGATCAATGCGGTGATGGCCGGATGTCGCCCCGAGTACCTGCCCATAGTCATCGCTGGACTCGAAGCGGTGTGCAATGACGATTTCAACATGCACGGTGTGCTCGCAACGACGATGGGCGTGGGGCCGATCCTGGTGGTCAATGGCCCAATCAGGCACGAGATCGAGATGAACTCCGGCATCAACGCACTCGGACAGGGCAACCGAGCCAATGCAACGATCGGACGCGCGGTGCAGCTTTGCGTGCGCAACATCGGCGGCGGCCGCCCCGGTGAAATCGACCGTGCCACCCATGGCCAACCCGGAAAGCTCGGATTGTGTTTCGCCGAGGACGAAGAGGGCTCATCCTGGCCGAGTCTTTCCGAGACCCGCGGGGTGCCCGCAGGTTCCAGCGCCGTTACGGCATTCTGCGGCGAAGCACCAAGGATCATCTTCGATCAGCTGAGCCGGAGCCCCGAGTCGCTGACCGCGTCGATCGCCCAAGTGATGATGGCCAACGTGCACCCTCGCATTTCCGGAATGGACACCCTGTTGGTGCTGTGCCCCGAACATATGGCCCGGTACACCGACGCCGGGTGGTCACGCGAGCGGTTCGAAGCCGAACTCCGCAGGCACCTCGAGCTCGACGTAGACGACAATTTGCGCGGCGTCGACAACATTGGCGAGGGCATCCCCCGAGGACTCGGCCTCGAGGGCGCAACGCTCCCCAAGTTCCGAGACGGTGGCATCTTGATCGTGCACGCTGGAGGCCCTGCGGGGCTTTTTAGTTCCGTCTGCGGAGGATGGGTGAGCGGCAATATGGGAAGCAACCCGGTGACCAAGGAGATACGACGATGACCCAATCAAACCTGATCGTTCTCGATCCGACCGACGAGTCGACACCCCAGGTCCGCGAACGTGCACCTCGACCCGAGACGCTCGCCGGGCTCACGATTGCGTTGCTCGACATCTCCAAGCCCCGCGGCGACGTGTTCTTGGACCAGGTGCAGAATCGTCTCCAACAACTCGACGCCAAAGTCGTCCGCTACAAGAAGCCCACGTTCGCGAAACCCGCCCCCGCCGACCTGCGCCAAGAGATCGCTACCAGCTGCGATGCGGTTATCGAGGCCCTCGCCGATTGAGGTTCGTGTACGACGTGCAGTGTGCACGACATCAGCGAACTCGAACGACATGGCATCCCCGGGGTGTTCGTTGCCTCGGACCCATTCACCGATGCGGCTGCCGCACAAGCCGAACGCCTCGGCTTCGATGCGGCCAGAGTGTTTGTTGCGCATCCAATTCAGGATCGGACCGACGAGGAGATGTACGCACTCGCCGACCAAGCCGTAGATGCGCTCATCATCCTGCTCACCGAGTAGCAAAGCCTCGCCTCCACCCGACGGCCTTCACCCCATTGAGGGAACAAGACGGCACCACCACACCGTTACCCGTATATGAAGCTCCTCGCCCGCTTTCGTTCGCCGAAGACCCGCATCACGAAGTACTCCGAGGATGAGCTGCGCGACCGCCTCACGCCGGAGCAGTTCCGCGTCGCCCAAGAGGGTGGCACCGAAGCACCATTCTCAGGCGAGTACCGCGAGGTCGAGACCGAAGGCACCTATCACTGCCGGGTCTGCGATGCGGAATTGTTTTCCAGCAGCACGAAGTTCGATCCTCATGGGGCCTGGCCCGCGTTTCGTGAACCGCTAGACAATGCCGTCGGGGAGGAAAAGGACTATGCCTTTGGAATCCCTCGGAAAGAGTCGGTGTGTGCAACATGTGGCGCGCACCTTGGCCATGTGTTCCCCGACGGTCCCGGCGGGGCCGATACCCGGTACTGCATCAATTCCGCGTCGCTGCGCCTTGAATCAGCGTCCGTTGAAGAGTCCGAGTCTCAGGCGTAGCCAGCGACAACTCAGACCTTGGCTGCGGCCCGCTTCTCTAAACGCTCGGCGCGTTCAATCAACAGGTCGGGCATCGCAATCAGTGCTTCCCGATCTTCGTCCGCCTGCGGGGTGAGGCCTTCGATCTTGTCGATCTTCCACTCGCGCAGGACCGGTCGGATGATCTTTTCTGCGTGGATTCGCAGATCGTAGATCTGTGCCCGTGCAGCGAACGCGGCGCGCCGCCGAAACTGGGGTACGACGGTTCCGGGCATGTTGAAGTTCTCGTAGACCTTGCGCATCGACGAGATGCACGCAGACGGCTCCAGCTCCAACATCGCCGTAACGATGCCCTTGTAGAAGATGTAGTGGTAGTTCTCGTCTGCGGCCACGCGCTTCATGATTTCGTAGGCCACGGGATCATCGGCCTTCAGGCCCGTGTTTCGGTGCGATACCCGAGTCGCGAGTTCCTGGGCGGAGGTGTACACGAAAATGTCGATCGGGTCGCTCCACGGGCTATCCCAGCCCTTGGAGATCGCAGCCATTCGATCGTCCTCAAGCGCCGTTGGATCGGCGTTTCGACTCGTCAGGAGGTAGTCGCGGATCGCTATCGCGTGCTGGCCCTCTTCGGCCGTCCACCGACGCGTCCACCGACCAATGGCGGAGTCCTCACCAAACTTGCTCGCAATCGAGAAGTGATAATACGGGAGGTTGTCCTCCGTGAGGAGGTTCAAAATAAGGGTCTCTCGCACCTCTGGGCTAATGGTGCATTGCGACTCGTCCCACGGCTCATCAAGGTAGCTACGCCCCTGTTCCCACTGGACCAATTCGTGGGCATACCAATCGGGTCGCCGTTCAAGGTGCTCTGCCATCAACCTTTCGATCTCAGCATCGACGGCTGCCATCAACTCGTGTCGCTCGTTCATTTCGCGGTCAATCTATCTCACTGGATGCTCTACAAGGAACTGGGTCGAAGTGAGCCACGTCATAGCTGAATTTGTCGGCGGTGTCGGACTCCTCGGCATCCACAGGGTACGGTCTTGTGTCGTGACTGCACTGATGATCGGGATTTCCGGAGGAAGCGGGTCTGGCAAGACTCGCCTCGCTCGAGAGCTGGCCCAAGAGATCGGCGAGGATCGCGTGTCGATTCTGCCGTTTGATTGCTACTACAAAGATTTGGCGCATTTGCCGCCAGACGAGCGAAACGCGATGAATTTCGACCATCCTGACGCGCTCGATGTCGAGTGCTATGCCCATCATCTTGAGGGGCTCCGGCAAGGTATGGATGTTGCGGTGCCGGTCTATGATTTCGAGCGCCATCGACGCGCCGATGACCTCGTGATCCTTCCGTCCAAAGAGATTGTGATCGCCGAGGGAATCTTGCTCTTCGCCTTCCCGGAGCTGTTGGAAAAGTTCGACGTCACGGTGTTCCGCCAGGCCTCACACGAATTGCGGTTTGCTCGACGTCTCGAGCGAGACACTGTTGAACGCGGCCGATCCGTCGAGAGTGTGCACGACCAGTTCCACACATCGGTGTCTCCAATGCATGATGCCTATGTCGAACCAACCGCGGCATTGGCACAGCGAGTGGTCACCGAAGACGAGGATCTCGACGCAGTCGTCGCAGAACTCGCCAGCGCAGTTCACACAATTCGCGTATAGCGGTACTATCGGCCCCATGGGCCCAACCCAAGAAACGTACAATCAACTTCCCCACCAACAGTCAGCGGCGTGTGAGCCGGCGCGTAACTCCGGCGTCGAAACGCTGACGCCCGAGGGCGAGACGATCACCACCCCGGCGCCAACCGATACCGGCGATCACGACAAGTTCGCGCATTACGTCCGAAAAGAGCAGGTCACCGAGAGCGCAATTACCGGTAAGGCCGTGCGGGCCATTTGCGGCAAGAAATGGGTTCCAACCCGCAAACCAGATGACTTCCCTGTCTGCCCTGACTGCAAGCGGATTTATGACCAGCTGAAGCCCTCTGGGTCCTGAATTGTGTTTCGCCTGACCGTCGGCAGACGGCTTGCCTTAGTCGTTGTGCTGACCGTTGTCAGCATTGCCTTTATCGTCTCCTCGGCATTTGGACGTACGCAGTCTGAGGGCATGGAGCAGACGGCGACTCAGATGGCGGCGATCGCCGATCCTCTCGGTTCGCTGATCGAAAATGAGATTTCGCTCGCGATCCGCCTGCTCGAGTTGTCCGCTGCCGGGGTAGATGCCAACACCACCAGTGCTGACGCCGCAGCCGAGCTCGAATCACGAGGCTTTCTCGCTGTCGAAGCGCTCTCCCCCGGAGACACCTCCACTCTTGATGCCACATCTAACTTTCTGAGCCAGGCCGCGAACGCGTCAACGATTGGGGCGACCCAGCGCGTCGACGACCAAATCGCCGTACTACTCGGTACTCCCATCTCGGGATCCAATGAGTTCCTGACAGCGCAGTACGACATCTCCGGCATCTTGGTCGCCGTCTCGGGAGCGCGGTCGGGGAACAGCACCGAAGCCCTTCTCGCGTTTCGCACCCCAGAGGGCCTCGCCGACTTCTTTTCACCGTCTCGACACAACCGCGACGAATCAATCGGCCAGCCAGACGCGGCGACGGCAAGATTCTTGGACGACGTGTTCGAAAGCGACGAACTCCTCACATCTCCTGACATTGAACTGAACGGGCGCCGATCGGTTCTCGCTGCCCGCCGCATACCTGGGGTTGAATGGGCACTTGTTGTAGCGACCGACCGTGATGACGCGAATATTGGCTCTGCTCCACCATGGCTGATTCCGGTGATCCTGGTGATTGGGCTCGTGGCATTGGCTCCCATCGCGATCTTGCGGGGACGCCTGCAGCAGGTGACACGCGGTGCCCAAGAGTTGTATCGAGATCGGCTCGTACACCCGTTGAGAGACTCCAAGGACGACGAGATCGGCGTTCTCTCGCGCACGCTGCAATCCTTGGACGAACGACTCGAGACAGAGACCAGCCGCCGCTCACGAGCGGCCACCTCGCTTGAACATCAGGCAACACACGACCCTCTCACCGGGCTCGCCAACCGCGGCAAGCTCGTCGAGGAACTGACGGTCGCTCTCAACAAACGCACACCCACAGCACTGTTGTTCTGCGATATCGACAACTTCAAAGGAATCAACGACTCACAGGGCCACGAAGCCGGTGACGCGGTGTTGAAACTCATTGCGAACCAGTTGGGCTCGGTGTGTGGCCCCAACGAACTCATTGCGCGTTTCGGCGGCGACGAATTTTGCGTGCTCAGCCGTACCGAGGCTCAGGGTGCCCGACACCTGGCTAGCAAGGTCGAACGAGCCCTCGATACCACCTGCGTCGTCAACGACCAGCATCTGCGCGTCGGCGGTAGCGTCGGGCTGGCAATTGCAAAGGTGACCGATACCCCCGACTCCTTGCTCAAGAGCGCCGACCTTGCGATGTATCGCGAGAAGGAACGGCGACGCGGCCTGCGGCGTGCTGCTGAAGGTGGCCTCGGCGACGAATTCGAGATTTCACTCGAGCAGATTCGTCTCGTCTACCAACCGGTGGTCGAGATTGCCGACGGAACAATCGTGGGCGTCGAGGTGCTGGCCCGATACATGCATCCTGTGCTCGGCATGCTGGACCCGTCGTCGTTTCTGCCGCCGGGTACCGAACAGGGCATGTTCGACAAGTTTGATTTGGAGATCTTCTCCCGCTCGATCGCCCAGCTCAGCGCATGGCTCGCCGATGGCGTGGTCGATGAACGCTTCTCGATGTCGGTCAACCTGAAACCGGATTCTGTGAGCGATTCAGACTCCACTCGCAAGATCTTTGAGATCCTTCGCCAACATCGAGTGCCCGCCACCATGCTGCAGATCGAGGTGACCGAACATCGTCTCCACAGCCACGAAGACGACCTCATCCACTCCCTCAACCTCCTGAGAGAGCGCGGCATCAAGGTTGCTATCGACGACTTTGGCATCGAGGGGTCGAATGTGGATCGCCTCGTGCAGATTCCAAGCGACACGGTGAAGATCGATCGTTCCTTTGTTTCGGAGATCGACGTGGACGAGCGATCCTTGGCTCGCCTGAAAGCAATTCTCGAGATCGTCGCCACCGAAACGCTCACACCGATCGCCGAGGGAGTCGAACGAACAACTCAGGCGGAAATTCTTCGTGACCTTGGGGTCCCGCTCGGTCAAGGTTTCCTATGGCATGCCCCGATTTCAGCGATTGCTCTAACACCATTGCTAGGTCGAGCTAGTCGGTGGACTCGGCGTCGCCAAACGCCACGGGTACCCGGGCGCCACTAGGCAAGTCCGGAGGAAGATTCCGCTTCCAGTAGGTGCCCCCGGCAGGACTCGAACCTGCAGTCGACGGGATAGAAGCCCGTTGCCTTATCCATTTTGGCCACAGGGGCGAGCGACTCCAAGATACCGGTCCCCTCTGTCGTCGGTTCGTTCCCGGCCGAGATTCTGCCTCGTACAGGCCCCCGCTCAGGCGATAGGCCAGAATCCTCTACACCCGGCGGCGAACCGCACCGATAGTCACATTGTGGAGCATGTCCCTTTCCCCACGGTTCTTCCCGAGGTGCTGAGCACCTTTCTTGCTGAACACCCCGACGCGAGCGCAATCGCGCTGGCCGAACCTGATTTCGCGCCAATAGATGTCGATCACCCGGCGCTTTGCGACCGTCCGCTATTCCCCAACGAGGACTCCTTCGAAGCGACCGATCGTTTGATTGGACTTTCGTGTCTTCGCCGAGCGCGTCAAGACGGTACGGCTCACTACCGCATCACCGTCGATGAGGAACCCGCCCGGATCAGCGTCGTCGCGTTTATCGGCACGCCATTTAGCGTTGCCGTGATCCATCCTGACGCCGGTATCGGGCCGGTCACAGAATTGCCGACCGCTCACGAAACTCACACTCTCGCCGGAACGTTGGACGGCGAGTTCCGCATCGATGCGATCGAAGGTGAGGTGTGCCCATTTATCGACTGCAGTGCTGACGAGCTGATCGGAACACCGCTGAGCTCAACAATGGCTCCGGGATCGCTCGGGGTCATGATGGATGGCCTGATCGAGGCCCACATGCTCGGCGCAGCGAGTTGCGACGTCGAGTTGGCAAACCAAGGGGATGGCACTCTCTATCGACTGAGCTTCTTCAAGTTCGGAGGGATCATCGCCTTCTCGCTCGTGGAACGATCATCGGTAGAGATCACCGCAAGCGAGAGTAAACGACGAATACAGCTAAGCGACTTCGCCGAGTCCGTCCATCAGGGGTTTTTCCGGGTCTCTGACTCTGGAAAGCTTCTCTACAAGAACTCCCGTCTCGACGAAATCTTCGGGCGCGCTTTTCATACGCACGAGAATTTCGGCGATGTCCGTACGCTCAGCGGTGACCTGCTCGCCACCGTTGTGATTGAGGAATTGCAGTCAAAAGAGGAATGCGTTGTCGATGTAGCAGCGACCGTCGACGGCCAGAATCGAACGATCCGCGTCAACGTACGGTGCGCGGATGGTCCCGAAGAACGAGTCGAGTACGTCGGCAGCGCAGAAGACGTGACGGAAGCTCTCGCTCGCGAAAAACAACTCGCCGAAGAAGCGCTCACCGACCCAATGACCGGTACGGCGAACCGCCGCGGACTTGAGATTGTGGTCGACCGGCAACTCGCTGCCGATCCCTTTGTTCCCTTCGCCGTCTTGCTGTGTGACCTCGACGGTTTCAAGCAGGTAAATGACTCGCTTGGGCACGATGCCGGAGACCTGGTGATCGCCGAAGTAGGCAACCGACTTCGCGATGTCTCGCGTGAACCGGACCTTGTAGCCCGAATGGGCGGCGACGAGTTTGTCGTCGTTGCCAACAACATCAATGGCCACGATGAGGCCATGGAGTTTGCCGAGCGAATCCTGCCGTGGCTACGCCAGCCGTACACGATCGACGACAGCCAGATCGAACTCAGCGGCTCGGTGGGAGTCGCGCTGGCAACACCGGGAATGTCTACCCACAACCTCTTACAAATGGCCGACCATGCCATGTACGAGGCCAAGCGAGCTGGCCGAAATCAGGCGGTTGCCTACCATACGCCAGATGCCGCTACGACAATCTCTCCCCTGGCTCTACGCCGAGACCTTCGTAGAGCAATTAGCGAGAACTCGCTCGATATTGCGTTCCAACCCATCTACGCGATCGACAACTTAGAACATGCCGAGTCCGCCGAAGCGCTTTTGCGATGGGAACACCCAATTCAGGGCCGGATCGAACCATCGACCATGGTCACTATCGCCGAACAAAGTGGACTCATTCGAGATCTTGGCGAATGGGTAATCACCGAATCGATCCGCACGGCAGCATCGGTCAACGCCAATGCGGAACGACAAATCTCCATCGCTGTGAACGTCTCGGCCTTGCAGATGGGCCGTCCAGACTTCGTCGACATGGTCTCGGCTAGTTTGGATTTCCATGAACTCGACGCCTCATCGCTGACGATCGAACTGACCGAGAGCTATCTCATCGACCGGATGGACAACGCTCGCCAAGCAATCGACGACCTGGTCGATCTCGGTGTCCGACTCGCGATCGACGACTTCGGTACCGGCTATTCGACCTTTGAGTACCTGCTTCGCCTTCCGGTCTACGCCGTCAAGATCGATCCGTCGTTCACGCAGAAACTGACCGAATCGCGTGGCTCAGCGATGCTTCGTGGCTTGTGCATGGCATGTCGAGAGCTCGACATGCTGGTCGTCGCTGAGGGAATCGAAACCGTCGAGCAGCTCGAAGCTGCTCGCACCGCGGGCGTAACCCACGCACAGGGCTACCTGCTGGGGATGCCGGTTTCGACCGCAAGTTTAGGAATGCGTGCCAATAGCGCTGCTCGCGTCGCCTAGTTAGCCCATTCGGGGCAGACTATTGGGGTGACCCAAGAGCAATCTTCTACAACGAAGTCCATCGGCGGGCAGAGCGCCCTGTTCCTTGTTGCCGCAACCTCGGGCCTCGTGCTCGTCATTGAGATTCTCGCAGGACGGCTCTTGGCTCCCTTTGTCGGAGTCTCCATCGATACGTTCACCGGAATCATCGGTACGATCCTCGCCGGTATCGCTATCGGTGCTGCTGTTGGTGGTTGGCTCGCCGATCGCTATGACCCGGTCCGTCTTATCGCCCAAGCCTTGCTCTATGGCGGCGGTTTCACCTGGCTCTCCGTGCCGATTGTCTCCGCTGTTGGTCCGGCCGTAGGGAGCGGACCTGTTGCCATCGTCAGCCTGGCAGCGGTTGGTTTCGTCCTGCCGACGGCGATTCTGTCTGGCATTGGCCCCATGGTGGCAAAGCTCGAACTCGGCGATCTCGAAGAAAGCGGGGCTGTCGTTGGTCGTCTGTCGGCCGCAAGCACCTTTGGCGCCTTGGTCGGCACATTCGGAACGGGCTTTGTGCTCATCACACTGCTCCCCGTGCGAACGATCATCCTGGCCGTTGGAGCGGTTCTCGTAGTCGCTGGCCTGGTCATGTTCTTCGTTGCGGGCCGCAGCAAGCCATCGGGCACCGAAGCAGGCCTCGTTGCGATCGCCGCTCTGCTTTCTCTTGCGATCGGGACACCGTGTGATGAGACGACGGCCTACTACTGCGTCGTGGTCGTCGCCGATGATCCCGAGGAGCGACCCAATGGCAGGAGCCTGATCCTCGACCAGTTGCGCCACGCGCATGTCGACCTCGACGACCCGACCTTCCTCGACATCCGCTACATGCGTTTGTTCGCTGACGCCGCAGACACACTCGACGATGGACCGATTCGGGTTCTGCACATCGGCGGAGGCGGTTTCACACTTCCCCGCTACCTCGATGCGGTCCGACCGGGCTCAACCCATGTGGTTCTCGAGCTCGATGAAGACCTGGTGCCCATCATCCAGCGCGACTTCGGCCTGCCCGAAGACCATGGCTATGACATTCGCTTTGGGGACGCCCGGATCAACCTGGCCGACCTGGAAAGCAACTCCTTCGATCTCATCGTCGGCGATGCGTACTCGGGCAACTCGGTGCCCTGGCACCTTGCAACAGCCGAGGTAGTCGAGGAAGTCGACCGGCTGCTCGACGACGGCGGCATCTATATCGCGAACATTATCGATGGGAACGAAAACCGTTTCATTCGTTCACAGCTCGCAACACTCGAAACGTCCTTTAGCGAACTCGCGATGGTCGAACCACAAGGCGGCGTCACACGACGGGCCCAAAACCAGCTGGTGATCGGGAGCCATGACCCAATTCCGCGGCTAGAGCTCGCGGTCGAAGATGGCCGTCAGCTCGACCCTGACGAACTTGTCGCGTTCATCGGCGACGACGCCCTAGTCCTCACCGATAACTTCGCACCGGCCGACCAACTTCTGCCCTAGGGCTAGAGGTTCGACTACGCGCCAATATCGGGGCCAGCGGTTCGATCTTCCCACGACCGAGGGACACGCAAGATCGTCGACGTTCCCGGCGTTTCCGGTGGACCATCACCACGGGTCATGTCGATCTCACCGTGGAGTTCGGTGGTTACAAAGGTGTGCACGAGCGTGAGGCCCAGACCTCGGGCCTGCGCGAAATCGAAGTCCTCGGGCGGCCCTTGACCGTTGTCCGATACGCCAACGAGGAGATCGTCCCCCTCGCTTTCGAAGGAAATGGTCACCGTTGGACCGCCGGGAGGTTCGCAGTCGGCGGGAAAGGCATGATCGACAACGTTCTGTAGCAACTCGGTGAGCACAACAGCCAACGGCATCGAGCGAATCAACGGGAGTCGGCCTGCCTTGCCCTCGAGCTCAAAGCGAATGGGCTTGTCTGGCGACTGGAGACCTTCCTCGATGAGCCGGATCAACGGCCGCGCCACATCTTCGAATGGCGCATCATCACCCGATGCATCCTCGGATGCGTCGTTGGCCAGAGTCTCGTGGACGATCGCGATGGCGGCGATTCGACGCACGGATTCTGCCAACGCGAACTTTCCGTCCTCCGAGGTCACGCGTCGGGCCTGCAAGCGAAGCAGCGACGAGATGGTCTGCAAGTTGTTCTTGACCCGATGATGGATTTCGCGGATCGTTGCGTCCTTGGACAAGAGCAACCGGTCGCGCCGCTTTAGCTCGGTCACATCGCGCATCAGCAGAAAGGCTCCGTCGACTTCGCTGTCGTCCATCAATGGAATGCAGCGAGAGGTCACCGTCACGTCTCGACGTTGGAGTTCCTGGGTCGCAGCGACGCGCATAGCGAAAGCGGTGCGCACGAAAGAATCATCGAGCCCTACCTCGTCGATGCGCTGAAAATCTGGGTTTCGGTGGACTCCGAGTCGATGCAATGCCGACACCGCGTTGGGCGACTGGAAAACCACCCGGCGTTCCTTGTCGAGCACCAACAAACCATCACCCACACGCGGTAGCTCATATTGAGGTTCCTTGGTGCCTGCAAAGGGGAAGTAGCCGTCGGCGATCATGTCCATGAGCCGGTCGGACAGATCGAGATACGTCGCCTCAAGTTGCAGAAGTTCGCGATCCAGCTCGCGACGCTCCCGAAGTACCACACCGAGCTTTCGGTCGCCGATTCCAAAGGGGGTTGCGAAGATCAACGCCTTGCCGTCGGGAAAGTGCGGTCCGAGTTCCACCACGTCGCGGTACACCTTGCCCGTGTCCCAAGCTGCGGCAACTAGCGGCCGATTCTCTCGACGGTGACGGTCTCCAATGGGGTCGTGGGTGTAGAGCGTTGTCCCGGTTTGGGGACGAACGTTCGCGATCACGATGAACGCGTCGGCTGCTTCATTGGTGGGGGCCAACAACAAGACATCGCCGAGAGCAAGATCGGCGAGCAAACTCCAGGAACGTAGGAGGTTCTTGAGATGATCGACGGCTTCGTCATCAAATCCGGCAACTTGGCGGGCGAGTTCGATTGGAGATGCCATGGCCCGCTCATACTAGATGCTCGGCAGGGTTAGTCACCGACCCACAAACGCCGTCCGAGCTCAGCGAGTGCATCAATCGAGGTCGGAGCGTGCACCATGCGAGGCAGGGTGGCCACCACGTCGGCTGGGATGTCGGCGAGTAACTCCCGTTGCCGTCTCGCAACGAGAGCTCGTTCGACCACATAGTCGGCACCCGGTTGGAGCAAGGCTGTGTGGGTCGCCGATAGCGGGGAGGACTCATTGGTACTCACTCGTCGGGCGACATCGAGGACCTTGTCCGATGCGAATACGTCTGGTTCGACCCCGTTGACAACCACGCCGTCAAACCCCAAGTCTCGTTCACCGAGCTGTTTCGCCAACCGGTTGAGGCGAGAGACCACATCGGCAGCAGGCGCGGTCACCGCGACAAAGGCTGCGTCATCTCCTGCGAGCTCGGAGGCCACTGCACCGGTGCGTGCCACCATGCCGGGAACGACCTCGCTCATCAGAGTGAAGAACTCCACGACATCGGCGAAGAACTCCGAGCCGAGGAGACGATCGGCGAGGGTTGAAAACGTTCGGGCTGCCGCACCTCCAACAATCGAGCCATCCCCACCGGTCAACCAGCTAAGCAAGGGCGACCCGAAGAACTCGGCGACCCGCTGCGGCGCGTCAAAGAAGTCGAGTGCGTTCTGCGATGGCGGCGTATCGACGACGATGAGGCGATAGCGGTCCGACTCGACGGCACCGTCGAGCCAACCAAGGGCTGCGTAATCGTTGCCATGCACAAACGTGTCCGCGATTCGTCGGTAGACAGGGTTCGCCAAGATCAACTCCGCCTTGCCCTCGCTAGCTTCGGCACGCACCATCGCGTCCCACGCCGCGCCCGGGTCGAGCATCGCTGCAAATACCCGACTCGACCGGTTCGAGGGGGCCGTCGATAGCTCGATCACCTCGCTACCGTCGATCGGCAATCCAAGAGCAGTGGCCAATCGACGCGCAGGATCGATGGTCAGGACCAAGACATCGCCATCATCGAGAGACTCCCCTGCGGCGAGTCCCAAGGCCGCAGCGACCGTTGTCTTTCCCACGCCTCCGCTACCGGCCACCACCGCCAGCGAACGGCCAGCGAGAACTTCTCCGAGCGAACCTGGTTCGGTCATAGTGACAGCTCGTCGGCGATGGCTTCGCGCACAACGGAGCGGATGTCGTCTTCAACCCCGAGCTCGGGCACGTTGAGAATGTCGATGCCCTCCGGCAGTTCGCTGCGGAGCTGAGCGTCGATCGCCGAGGCGACATCGGCGCGTGCAAGTCCGATCTGCACGCCTTCGAAGAGCGCCGCCGAACCAAGTGAAAGCCGCGACGGCGGATTGGTCAAGAGATCCTCAAGCTCGCTACGTCGAGCTCGCGCATAGAGCTGCGGTCGCGTTCGGTTAACGACCACCGCGGCCAACGAGGCCGGGGTCTCGACCTCGAGCCGATGCACAAAATCGAGGGTCTCGCTGACCGGCATTTCCTCGGCCAACGTCACGTTGACTACACCGGTGACCTCCGGGTCGCCAAGAAACGCGTTTATCCAACCCGTTTCCCGAGCGAGTCGGCCGATGGGGGCGATGTCGGCAACGTTGGACGGGGCGGCCAGCTCGCCCAATAGATGACCGCTGGACGCTGCATCGACCACAACGAGGTCCCACTCACCTGACCGGGCCTCGTGGGCGTACTTTCCAACGAGGAGTAGCTCGGAGACACCGGGCGCTGCATCGGCCACGAAGTTGAAGGCTCGCGCGACCGGTCCCGCAACGACTCCCAGCGCACCGAGCTGAAGTCTGACGAACTCCTGAAGGGAAGCCTCCGACTCGATCTTGAGCACGCTGAGGTTCCGGGCGACCTCGATCGATTCGTGTGTGGGCTCGACGCCGAAGAGGCCAGCGGCTCCTGGGCTGCCGTCGGCGGACACCAACAGCACTCTCAATCCGCGGAAGGCTGCGAGCTCTGCGAGCGCCGCGGCGACCAGCGACTTGCCTGTCCCGCCCTTTCCACCAACGATCAGTAATCGTCGGTCGAGCAGACTCACCTCAGCCGAAGCCGATGGGGCGACTCGCTGTCTCGCTGCCAATTTCGACGTAGGCGATCTTCTCGGCAGGAACGCCGACTTGGCGACCCTTTGAGTCCTCGAACCACAAGGTGGTCGACGACGACAAGGCTTCGTCTACCTTGGCCTTGACCGCGTCGGCCGACGACGATGCGTCGAGTTCGAGTGCGATTTCTTTGGGGGTGTATGTAACACCGATGCGGATGTCCATGGATCGGTTCTCCTGGGTCTTGAGAGATGGGTGTACGAGATAGTTGCGGCGCTAGTGCGACGTTAGTTGAGCAGGTTGAGCTTCGAGGTGTAGCGACGCTTGGGTGCCATTTCAACGTCGACCTTTTCGGCCATCGCTGCAAACACTTGGCTCGCTTCGCTGTCGGGAGCCACGGCCATGATTGGTTTACCGGAATCGGAGCCCTCGCGGAGCTCGGGAACCAGCGGCACCTGACCAACGAGGGGCACATCGAGTCGATCGGCGAGGTCCTGGCCGCCGCCAGCGCCAAAGAGGTAATACCGCTTGCCGTCATCGCCGGTGAAGTGGCTCATGTTTTCGATGACACCGTGCACCGCAAGGTTGACCTTTTCGCCCATGAATGCCGCACGTTGGGCTACCCGTTGAGCGGCGGGTTGGGGTGTGGTGACGACGTACATTTCGGAGCGAGGTAGGAACTGCGCCAAGGAGAGCGAGATATCGCCGGTACCAGGAGGAAGGTCGATCAGTAGGTAGTCGGGTTCATCCCAGTAGACATCGGTCAGGAACTGTTCGAGCGCCTTGTGCAGCATCGGGCCACGCCAAATGACGGGTTGGTCTTCTTCGGCGAAGAACCCCATGGAGATGGCCCGAACACCGTGGGTTTCTGGCGGGATCAACATGTCGTCGATCACGACCGGGGCGTGCTCAATACCGAGCATGCGAGGGATAGAGAATCCCCAGACATCTGCATCGATCAGGCCGACCTTTTTGCCACGTTGAGCCAAGGCGATTGCCAAGTTGGTGGTGACCGAGGACTTACCAACGCCGCCCTTGCCCGAGGCAATGAGCATCACGCGGGTGCGGCTGTCGGGGTCGGCGAAAGGAATGTCGCGGCCTTCCGCGTGGCCGTGAGCAGGATTGTTGCCCGCGGTTGCCGCAGGGTCGCCCTGAAGCATCTGGCGAACGGCGGCTCGTTCTTCGTCGTTCATGACGGTGAACTCGACCGTTGGGGTGGCGCCGAGCGCCGTGATCGCGTCGGATACTCGAGAGGTGATCTCGTTCTTCAGCGGGCACCCAGCGATGGTCAACGCGATCAGCACGTCGACGGCGTCACCGGCGATCCCAATGGATTTCACCATGCCCAGATCGACGATGCTCCGGAAGAGTTCTGGGTCCTCTACAGGACGGAGCGCTTCGGTGACCTGCTCTTGGGTTAATGCCATCTAGTCAGGCTACCGAGGCACGGTCGCCAATGGGTGCTCAGAACCAACCCGAAACCACTTCGGAGCCACCGGTGGTCCACCAAAAGGCGGCCAACCCGGCGGCCGCCATCAACATCAACGACACGATGATCGTGGATTTCGGGAACCGCCTGTACGCCGTGTTCTTCCATGATGGAAGTCTAGTGCGAGGGCGAATTTAGGCTGGCTCACCCATCGACATACGACCGACGATCGCTACGCCGATAAGCATCACCACAGCCACACACAGCCACATGACCGCGTATCCAGCGGTCTCAATGAGGACACCGGCGAGCAGTGGCCCGGCAAACACCCCGAGGTAGACACCGGTCTGCGTGATTCCTGTAGCGGCTGCGGCGGCGGCCCGGTTGACCCGGACAATGGCAAAGTTCGTAAGCACCGGCCACACCCACCCGGTGGCGAATGCAAGCAGTGAACCGACAACGACGGCAACCGGTGAGCGCGTTGCCACGATCAGCACACCAATGGCGCCAACGCTCGAAAGCACCGCGGCGACCTGCAAGGGGTTGCGTGAAAGCGAATCGAGCCGAACTCCGAGCAACAGACGAACGCCAATTCCACATCCCGCCGCGGCGCTCAACAACAACCCGGCGGGGCCCGGCTCGATACCGGCATCCACCGCTGAGGAAACCGTCCAAGCGGTGAGTGCACCGGCCACTGCAGCCAAACACGCAAACCCAACGGTCGCGATCAAAAGCGTCCGCCGGTCGGTGACCAAGGGCGGCGGCGTAGCCTTGGTGATCGGGCCGGGGCGATCGAGAACCAACACCACCGCGACGGCGGCAAGAACAGCCATTCCCGAAGCCACTCCGTAGGCCACGCGCCAGCCAAAGGTGACCGCTATGAGTGGAACCATCAGCCCTCCAAGGAGCGCAGCAGCGGGCATGCCTGATTGCTTGAGCGCTATGGCGAGGCCGAGGCGTTCGATCCGTGCCTGACTCAACAACAAGTTGATGGCGCTCTGATTTGCCGAGTTCGCGAGCCCGGTGACC
This sequence comes from uncultured Acidimicrobiales bacterium, assembly GCA_964441145.1. Classification (GTDB taxonomy): domain Bacteria; phylum Actinomycetota; class Acidimicrobiia; order Acidimicrobiales; family SHLQ01; genus SHLQ01. The sequence continues at coordinate 12,472 of CAYTUB010000017.1, read as the reverse complement.
GCCAAGAAAGCCAAGAAGATCCAGAACTGCGTTGCCAACAACGCGATGCACAACGAAGCGACCGCGCTCACGATCAACGCCATCACCACCAACCGGCGTGGACCGATCTTCTGTGCTGCCTTACCAAGCAGCGCTGAGCCGGCCATCGCTGCGAGAAAGAACGAGCCAATCCCCCAGCCGTACCGGGCCTCGGATATGTCAAAGTCAGCGATTGCTTGGACCGAAATCGCTCCGACGAGAAACCCGGGCAGCACAGTGGAGATCGTTGCCGCCACAGCAGTCGCCATGATCGGCCCCGACCGCTGAGACGTCGACGTCTGAGGTTCGGCGATAGAAACCACTACCGACCACCGTACCGGCAGCGCGACGACGGACTATTGGACAGTGCCAGCGTTCACGGCGACGTCACGACCTCGCCGTCTACGTAGCGAACACGCTCAGTCCGGCGAGCGGGGACTCGGGGGCATGGGCTGATGACTCCGGTGAGGTTCAACGGGTCGCAGCCGCTTATCTCGATTGCCGTTCCGGTTCGGGGCACCTTTCGCACCCTCATCAACATGTTGGCGGCCTCCGGGCTGGCGTACTGCTCGCCTCCAAATCCGGAGACGAATCGACCGCCGAGGATTGTTCCCCGAGCTTCTAGTCGTCGCAGCGCCCACTGGATCTCGCGCCACCGAACAGCCAAGGTCTCGGTTGCGACCAACGCGTGAAACACGACTCCCCAACGAGCGAGCAGTTGCTCGGCGACGGCCTCGGCCAGCTCATCTGCGTCGGCGGTGGTTGTCCGTTCGCCAAGGACGGTCCAACGGCCCTCTCCTCCGATTCGCACCGCGGTTCCCCGACGCAGGCCGCGGCGGCGAGGTGCCTGACCGCGGTCGCGAGATTCGAACAAGGATCGAAGCGCATGAAAGCTGTCGGCGTGGATGTGACCGTTCCAGACGAGTTCCCACAGCGCCTGTTCGACTTCGAGTGCGGGTAGCTCAGCGTCTTGGGCCAACTGGTGGTGAAAGCGAGCGCCACGGTTGGCGAGGACGTCGAGAACCTCGACAGCGTGTGGTGAAAGCCCTTCGGCGGTGTTCGTGATATCTGCTTTGTCGCCACTTGTGGGGCTTCGCCGGTGGGCAAGCAGCAACCAATCGAGGTCGTCTCGCAACGCCAGTGTGATCGGCGTCGACTTCGATGCTGTAGGACGAGCACTGGGGTTCGCAGAGGTCACTAATCGCCCCCAGGTGAGGTCGCCGGCGAGGCTGCGTCGGTCGAGCAATTCGCCCGCGTAATCCGCCAGGCGGGCCCGGAGCAGATCTGGCTCCCAACTCGCCGCCGCGGCATGCCAACCCTGAAGTTGTGCCACTGCGGTAGTGAGTCCCTCGACACCGGACCGTTGAGTACCAGGGGCGACGTGGTGCCACTCGAATAGGAACCGCATGAAGTCCTGCGCCGTTGCAGGGTCGACCCTGGCACGCTTCGATTTCTGCGAGTACACATGCATCCGCGCAAGCAGCCGCCGACTTGCCCATTGTTTCGCCGGAACGTCGGTCGGGATCCCCACACCATCGCTCGCAGGCGCAGATACTCCACCTGCCGCCCATGTGCCGCGGATGGCAAATCCTTCGTTTTCGAGACCGACCAGCGCGAACTCGATGCCGGACCGGTCAACCCCGAGCTGGTTTGCCAGCGATTCAGCAGTGGTCATCGCGCACAGGTCGAGACGACCACGAACCGCGATGGTCAACGCTTGCGCACGATCCTCGCTGGTCACCTCGATATCGGGCCATAGATCCGGGCGAAGCGATGCGGCGGCTATCCGGGTCGCACCGACACTCCAGAACTCGTGTCCGTTGGCATCGAACTCGGCGACTCCCCGCCCTACCTCTGACAAGGACTCGAACATTGGTCGCCACACATCCTGTGCCCGGGTGACCACAAGAGACTCGATCAGTTCGTAGAGCTCGTCGGGTGTGGTGGGGTTGGGGATGACCTGGCTCGCCACTTCAGCGATCGCCTCGGGTGACACCTTTCCGATCTCGGTGAGCTCGACCGGCAATCCTCGTCGGAGAGGAACGGCCCGGCTGCGCCGGTCGATGGCTTCGGCATCGTCGAGGAAGGTAAAGGCCTTTCCTACGAGCAATTCATGGCAGAGGGGAGACGGCTCGGTGGAGTCGACGGTGACGATGTCGATCTCGGCGCGTTCGATCCGCTCGACCATTGCACGCAAACCATCGACGTCCATGGCTTCGCGCAAGGTGTCGTCCATGGTTTGGCGAACGACTACATGGTCGGGCAATTCGATTGGACCCGACACGTTCTCTTGGCACGCCGCAGCGAGTGGGAACAGCGCAGCCATGCAGTCGTCGGCCTCCATGCGCTGGATCGGGGGCGGGTTCTTGCGGCCGCCTTTCCAGCGAAGTACCAGCAACGCCCGGTTCAGGTTCCACCGCCACCGCGACAAGAACATGGGTGAGGGCGGCACCAATGTGGCTTGAGTCAACGTTTGCTCAACCGAGTTCGACTTCAAGAACCCCGCAACATCGCCCAGCGGAAAGCTGTGTTGGGGGCCCAGCGACAAACACACCGCATCGTCAGATGCTGCGGCTTGCAGCTCGAAATCGAAGTTCTTGCAGAACTTCTTTCGTAGGGCGAGCCCGAAACCGCGGTTGAGCCGTGCGCCGTTTGGCGAGTGCACGATGAGTTGCATACCGCCGGTCTCGTCGAAGAAACGCTCGATCACCAACCGGTCGCGCGTTGGCAGTGTCCCCAAGATGGCCAGTGATGCAGCGAGGTAGCGGACGACCTGTTCGGCCGGCTCGCGATCGATTTGTGCTGCCCCCATGAGCCACGCACGAGCGGCGTCGGGGTCGCCGGCCCGCAACCGGGTTTCGACCTCGCGGCGAATTTCACACACCTCCTCGCTTAGCTCGACCGTGCGCCCTGGTGCCTCACCAAACCAGACAGGGATAGTCGGCGGAAGACCTTCGGCATCGACCACGCGCACCACACCGGGTTCGATCCGTCGGATGCGCCAGCTGTGCGTGCCCAAAGTGAAGATGTCGCCCGGCATCGACTCGGTCGCCCAGTCTTCGTTGACCGTGCCAATGAAGGTGTCGTCGGGATTGAGGAGCACCCGATAGTCGCCGAGTTCGGGGATCGCGCCGCCGCTCGTGAGCGCAGCCATCCGAGCGCCGCGCCTGCCGCGGACTTCACCGTTGATGTCGTCGTGGTGGATCCAATGCGACCGAACACCGCGGCCGGTTTGGACCCCCTCCGAGGCCACAGCCAGGCACTGGTCGAAGTCGTCTTGAGACAGGTTGCGATACGAGCCTGCTCGGCGCACCAGGTCGAAGAGGTCTTGCACTTCCCACTCCCGAGCCGACACCTCGGCAACGAGTTGCTGGATCAAGATGTCGAGCGGAGCATCGGGAGGTAACAGCGCGTCGAGTCGGCCACTATGGACCGCACTCAGCAGCGCGCAGCATTCGACGAGGTCGTCACGGGTCTGGGGAAATAGACGCCCCTTTGGAATCCCATAGCGATTGTGATTGGCGCGTCCGACTCGTTGAAGAAACGTGGCGATGTTGCGCGGCGATGCGAGCTGACAGACCAAATCGACCGGACCGACATCGATGCCGAGCTCAAGCGATGCGGTAGCCACGAGGGCCTTGAGGTCGCCAGCGCGCAGACGTTGCTCGACCAACGCTCGGCGATCCTTCGACAAGCTGCCGTGATGCGCGGCCACAAAGGCTTCGGCCCCGACACCGGCTGCGCCATGATCGCCAAAACCGTCCGGAAAGCGCTCGGCCAACCGCTCCCCCAGCTCATGTGAGATCCGCTCAGCCATGCGCCTCGTGTTGACGAACACCAGCGTCGTGGTGTGTTCCGCTACGAGGTCCGCGATCTGGTCGAGGATCTCGCCCATCTGTTCTGCGGGAGCGATCGCTTCCATTTCCGATGGCGGGATGACCAGATCGAGATCAAGTTCGCGGACATGGCCCGAGTCGACGATGGCGCAGTCGGGAGCTCCGGTTGCGTCTGTGCGGGTACCAACGAGCAGGTTGGCAACCGTCGAGATGGGCTTTTGGGTCGCCGACAGGCCGATGCGAACGGGTGGAGTGCCGAATGCTTCGCTGCACAGGTGATCGAGACGTTCCATCGTGAGCGACAAGTGCGAGCCGCGCTTATCGCGTGCGAGCGAGTGGATCTCATCGACGATGAGGGTGTCGGCGGTGGACAGCGCGGCACGGGCCTTGCTGGAGGTGCACATCAAATAGAGCGACTCTGGCGTGGTGACCACGAACGCTGGAGGCTTTTTGACCATGGCCGCGCGCTGCGACGTTGGGGTGTCTCCGGATCGAACGCCGATGCGAATCGTCGGCGCCGTGAGGCCCATCGACTTCGCGACAGAGCCAATCTCTATAAGTGGCTGCTCGAGGTTCTCGGCAATATCGACTGCGAGGGCCTTCAGCGGAGAGACATAGATAACGCGGGTGATGCCATCGGTGGCTTCGCCACGGTCGTGGGCCTTGTACAGCCGGTCGATGGCGACGAGAAACGCGGAAAGGGTCTTGCCCGAACCGGTTGGCGCTGCAACGAGCGTGTGCCGCCGGGCAGCGATATGGGGCCAGGCATCGCGTTGTGGAGGTGTTGGACCGTCGTGAAATCGCTGCCCAAACCAGGCGCGAACAGCAGGGTGGAAATCTTCCATCCCCGGTGGATCAAACAGGCTCCCAAGATGCTCGGGAGACGTCGAACGGTCTTCAATAATGGCCACATCAGCAAATTACCGATGGGGTGTGACACCTAACGTTCGGGACTAGGGCACGTTGACAATGGTTTCGCAGTTACCGGCTGCGCTATCGCCGGCTGCCTCTGCGGCAGTACCGCCATCACAGACGTCGGTGCCGTCGTTTCCCGCCACGAAGTCATCGCCTCGGCCGCCAAACACCTGATCATTTCCCTGACCGCCACGCACCTGGTCGTCACCATCACCACCCGACACCGTGTCATTGCCGCCGTTGCCAGACACTGTGTCATCACCCGCGTCACCACGAACAACTGCGTCATTACCGCCGCCACCATTCACCGAGTCGTCACCATCACCACCCGACACCAACGCATCACTATTCGAACCGCCCGACAACACGTCATTCCCGGCACCACCGAGCACCGTGTCAAACCCAGATGAGCCACCCAAGGAACGATCACTGCCCGCTCCGCCATCAACGAGGTCATCGCCCGAGCCACCAAAGATCGCGTCACGGCCACCCTCGCCATACAAATCATCTTCACCCGCGTTACCCGACATCTGGTCGTCACCGCGGCCACCAAACACCACATCGTTACCGCCACCACCGATGATCGTGTCATCACCATCCTCGCCACAAACCACGTCATCACCATCACCGGCCACAATCAGGTCATCCCCCTGGGTTCCCAGGATCACATCATCACCATCAGTCGGGCTCTGACCAAACCCCAAACGAACCGTGACCTCCAAACCATTGCACGGCACCGGTGTCGTATCAGCCAACCAATACACACGGGCATGGCCGCGATCATCATGGAACCGGCCACCAACCACAGCCACTCGACCATCATCAGAAATCGCTACCGAATCACCAAACGCATCCCCTAAACCATCACCATCAAGCACCACATCGACCTGAGCCCACACATCTCCAGCCAACGCGAACACCGTCGCAGTGCCCGAGTCCACACCATCACTATTGATCGCTTCGGGCGCACCAATGATCACCACCTCGCCGTTAGCTGCAATATCAACAGCATCCGAACCAACAAACCTCTCAGTCGACGCAGTCGACAACACCGTGTCACCAACCTGAACCCACACACCATTCATCACCCGATACACACGGGCATAACCACCAGCTGACGCCCCAACCACAACAGCCTGACCATCACCAGTGATACCCACCGCATCACCAAACCGGTCCCCGGCACTATCCCCGACAAGATCTACACCCACCTGGTTCCACTCGAACCCATCAAAATGAAACACCCGGGCATGACCCGTCTGTGAGTTGTTGTTGTCCGAGCCAACAACAAACGTGTCACCATTTCCCGCGATCGCCAGACGCTGCAACTGATCGCCAGCGTTCACACCATCAATCGCTTGGCCCTTCGCCAGCCACTCATCAGCAGCATCGTCATAACCAAACAGACGAACCTGCCCAGCATTATCCCCCGCACCGTCATGGTTCCGGCTCGCCAAAGCGATCGTGTCACCATCGTCTGAAATCACCACCGGGAAACCTGCATTGTCCCCAGCAGCCAAACCAATCACCGTCTGACCAAGCTGTTCCCACACCAGCGTCGTTGCGTTCAACTCAAACACCCGAACATCGCCCGCATGCACACCACCAACATTATTTCGCGGCGCCCCTACCGCCACCCTCGAACCGTCCCAATTCACCGACACCGAAAAACCAGTGTTATCCGTCGCCCCAACACCCAAAATGTCAGAACCTAACTGCACCCACGCACCCGCCACCGAGTCATACACATACAACCGCACCAACCCCACATCAGGACCAATACCAGCTACGTCAAACCGCGGAACTCCAACCGCTACCACACGACCATCATTGGAAACATCTACCGACGCACCAAAGAAATCGCCAACAGGGCCTCCCACCAGATCATCACCCGCCTGCACATGAAACGGAACCACCGGCCCGCCAACAGTCGACGCAACTGACTCCGCCAACCCAAATGACCGAACCACATCATTGGAATCGGCAGAAACAACCACCGAACCATCAGCGGAAACAGCCAACGAATCCGAACTGCTGCCCTCCTCCGTCCGGGTCGCAACCTCATCCCACCACGAACCGTTGAACGTAAACGCACTCACACGCTGCGCGTTGACAGGTCCCTGGGAGTTCCGGTCGCCGATAACCACCGTCGCACCATCGGCCGACAACCCCAACGACGCACCAAACACAGTGCCAACCGCCTCACCACGAACCGTCTCACCCAACTGCACCCAACTAGCACCATCAAACTCATACACCCACACGCCCCCGACGTCCGGTAGAACGAATCCGTTGAAACCACCGGCAGGACTTGAGACAGCGATGATCCCTCCGTCGGCTGAAATCGCTACCTCATCGCCAAAACTGTGAAAGGGCACCCCGCGAAGGTCTGCGCCAAGCTGACTCCAAGCATTTCCGTCGAAACGAAACACGCGAGCAACACCGCTTCTACCGAAAATGTCTTCCAAGTTTGCCGAGACCACCGTCTCACCATCTGCGGAAATCGAAACGCTCCTACCGAAGCGCTCGGCATCCTCACCGAAGATTGTCTGCCCGAGTTGTCCCCAACTCACTCCGTCCCAACGAAACATCTGCACATAACCAGGCGGACCAAAACCGCCGACATCACCGCCACGGGGCGCACCGACGATAATCGTCTCACCGTCGGCTGATGCGGACACAGCGTTTCCGAACTCGTCGAAGTCGTCGATCCCGACAATGTCGTTCCCTATAGGAACCCAACTCGTGCCATCAAAACGAAGCACCCGAACATACTCCGGGCGTGGTTGAGCGCCGCTGAACCGTCCGGGAGCGCCCACGACCACGGTGTTTCCGTCGGCCGACATTGCAACAGCACGCCCAAGATCATCGTCGACATCACCGTTTATGTCGCCGCCAAGCTGACTCCACGCACTCCCATCGAAACGAAATACACGCGCCCGACCTGAGTCATCTCCGACCTGCGGCTCGCCAACAATGATCGTGTTCCCGTCAGCCGACGACGCGACATCGAAGAACGTGAAGCCGCCATCTCCAACATTGATGTCGGCGCCCCGTTGCGTAAACGCGGAACCTGTCGCCGCTCCCGCGGGATGCAACACAAACGCGAGGCCGACAAAGACCGCCGCAGACAGCACCGCACCCAAAGCCGCCCGAACCGACCGGCCACCAAATACACCATTGTTCCCAAGCACCGCAATACTCCCCATCTCAACCAACGCTGCGCCTCCGCTGCATCGAATCAGAATCATCGCCGAAGGCCGACTGAGCCGACCGTCCAATCGCCGCACCTCAACTCCCGCAATATCAGCGCGAGCGACTAATCAATTTTAGCCGCGGGGATTACTGCGGTGACGAACCCGGGCTTCGGCATCAACAGACGGTCAACGCCGTTGCGGCCAGAAACGCGGAAAGAGTCTTTCCTGAACCTGTGCGTTTGCTACAAGGATGCGGCAGCGATATGGGGCCAGGCATCGCGTTGTGGAGGTGTTGGACCGTCGTGAAATCGCTGCCCAAACCAGGCGCGAACAGCAGGGTGGAAATCTTCCATCCCCGGTGGATCAAACAGGCTCCCAAGATGCTCGGGAGACGTCGAACGGTCTTCAATAATGGCCACATCAGCAAATTACCGATGGGGTGTGACAGGCTCCCTCGGCTTCGAGGGTGACTCCTTAACCGATTGGTTCAGGAACCGGCTCGTCAAAGGCTGCTTCGGCGGAAGCAACGGAGCTCGACAGCACGGTACGGACGTCAAGAAGGAGATCGGTGACCTCGGCGGTCGACATCAATTCACGAGACATGGTGCGTCCGAGGCTCGCGTCGATCAGCTTGAGAGCTTCGTCGATGTTGTATCCGGTTGCCTCGGTCATGTGTGTCACCCTTCGGGCTGTTTGGCGTTATACAGATGCAACCTCTGAAAGGAGGTTTACATTCCCTACAGTACCCCCTGGCACGACCCTTCGACTGGTCACAATGGCATCTCTTTCTACGGCCTTAACAAGTCGTCGAACACGGGGCGAAGGGACTAGACCAAGGGGATGCAGGTAACAGGCAAGGTATGTGTTGTCACAGGCGGCGCAGCAGGAATCGGGCGGGCCATCGCAGCGCGCTTTGTCGATGAAGGGGCCCGAAGGGTTGTGGTGGCCGATGTGGCCGCCGACCTCGACCAGGTGGCCGAAGAGATCGCGGCACACCCAATCCACGCCGACGTTTCCAGCGAAGCAAGTCTGGTGTCTCTGATCGAGGAGACCGAAGATCAATTCGGGCCAATCGACTTGTTTGTCGCGAATGCGGGCATCGGCGGCTTCCCTGGCGGAACCGAAGTTCCCGACGAAGAGTGGCAGCGAACCTGGGACATCAACGTCATGCATCATGTCTGGGCCGCCCGACATATGGTCCCCCGCTGGATCGAACGCGGTGGCGGCTACCTCCTCACGACCGCATCAGCTGCTGGGCTCCTGTCGAACTTGGGCACCGCTCCCTATACCGTCACCAAACACGCGGCGGTCGGACTGGCCGAATGGCTTGCGATCACCCACGCCGACGACAACATCACCGTCTCGGTGCTGTGCCCCCAAGGTGTTCGCACCGCGATGACCGAGAGCGACGACCCGGCGGTAGCCAACGTGGTCGCCCACGGATTGATCGAACCCGAGGACGTCGCCGACGCAGTGATCTCGGGCCTCGACGCGGAGACGTTCCATATCCTTCCGCATCCTCAGGTCGCAGACTTCGTCAAGCACAAGGGCGCCGACATCGAGAGCTGGCTAAACGCTATGCGCAAACTGCAGCGAAGGTTCTTTGGCTAGCGCCTGCCGCGGGCACGGCTCGCCGGTCAACGTTCAGTCCTTGACAGACAGCTTCGTCCGTCGAGCGGTCAACCAATCCTGCTGCGCTGACGTCGTCGCGCTTGCAATTGCTCGGTCGAACTCGCGCGCCGCACCGTCGACGTCTTCCAGCCGCGACAAGAGCTCCGCCCGCGCCGAATGCAAGTAGACGTAGCCGTCCAATTCGCCAGCTATCGGTTCCATTGCCTGGAGCCCGGCACGTGGGCCTTGCGCATAGCTGACGGCGACCGCTCGGTTTAGCTCGACGATCGATGAACCCGACAGGCACAGCATGTGGTCGTAGACCCGGACGATTCGACCCCAGTCAGTAGCGGCGAAACTCGGTGCAGCCGAATGTAAGCCAGCCACCATTGCCTGCAACCCATAGAGGCCGAGCGGACCGAAGTCGGTCGCCCGACCAAGGGCAGCGAGACCGCTGGCGAGTTTGCCCGGGTCCCAAAGTGAGCGATCCTGATCCTCGAGTAATACGGGCAACCCTTCCGCGTCCGACCGCGTCGCCCTTCGCAGGTCGGTGAGCTGGATGAGCGCGCAAAGCGCGTGGGTCTCGGAGTCATCGGGAACGAGATGCGCCAGGAGCCCCGACAACCACGTCGCCTCATCGCACAAATCTCCACGGACAAGCTCGCCTTGACTCGTGCTCGTGTGCCCTTCGGTGAAGATCAAATAGATCACGTGATGCACCGCGGCGAGTCGCTCGCTCAACACAGACTGATCGACCGGCCGAAAAGGAATATGCGCGTGCCGAATCTTCGACTTGGCGCGGGAGATTCTCTTCGACATCGTCGATTCATCGACGAGAAAGGCGTTGGCAATCTCCGCCGTCGTTAGTCCAGCCACAATACGTAGTGTCAGGGCCACCTGAGCATCGAGGTCGAGCGCGGGGTGGCAACATCCCAAGACAAGGCTGAGCTGTTCATCGATCAGCGCGGTGCTCGCCACCTCCGCTGCGTGGCGAGATTTCGCTTCCAGCTCAGCAAGTTTCGCGTCGTAATTTGTTTGTCGCCGGATTCGGTCGAGGGCCTTGCGACGCGCCGTCGTCGTTAACCATGCCCCTGGCCGGTCGGGCATAGTGGCGTCTTCCCAGCGCGACGACGCCTCGACGAAAGCCTCCTGCGTGGCATCTTCGGCGAGCTGAAGGTCACCGAAGTCCCGCACCAAGATGGCCACCACTCGCGGCCACTCGGCGCGGAACACGGATTCGAGGCTCATGTCAGCCCTGTGGGAACTCCATGATCGGCCGGATCTCTACAGATCCGTATACCGCCGAGGGCACCTTGTGCGCCCACTCCATGGCAGCGTCGAGGTCAGGAACATCGATCATGTAGAAGCCGCCGAGGATTTCCTTCGTTTCGGCGAAGGGCCCGTCGGTGACAATCCGATCGCCATTTCTGACCTGAAGTGTTGTGGCGGTATCGGGCATCTGTAGCGCTTCCCCACCCTCGAGTACGCCGGCCTGCGCCAGCTCGTCGGTGTAGGCGAACCACTTCGGCATTTCTTCGGCCATAGAGGCCTCGTCTTGTGGCCCGGCTTCGGGCGCTGAGTAGAGGAGCAGTAGGTACTTCATGTTCTAATCCTGTCTTTCTGTGAGCCGGAACCGGTCCGGATATCGCAACAACGAATGACGACCTCGGTTTCGGACACCCATCACCAATCTTTCAGAAAAAGTCCGGAGACAACGCTTCCTTTGCAGAAACAGCAAAGGGGATGGACCCGCCATTGCAGACTTCTCCGAGCGCGCACAGCATGAGTGTTACGATCGTCACATGTCTGAACAAGTGATCTACCGTCCGTACCGAGGCGAACTTGTCTCACCGATCGTCCGCGGGATCCGGTTCGCCGGCGTCTTGCTTCTCCTCGCGCTCGTCGGCCTCCAGTTGCTCTTTAGCTACGAGGCATTGGGAGCCATTGGTTTCGCCTTTGCCGTACCGATCACGATCTTCTTCTTTTTCGTCGTGTGGAGAATCAACCGCTACAAGCAGACCTTTGGGATCTTCATCAAGTCTCGCAACCTCATCATTCGCCACACCGAAGGAGAGCGCACGCTTTCGGTCGGATCCGCCGTGGCCACAATCGAGCGCCCTGTCCGAAGCCACATCTGGACCCCGGAAACCAGCGAAGCGGTGAACGAGGTGATGGGTGACCAAATCATTCCCCATACCCATGCGCTCGTCATTCGCGACGACCGCACCGGCCATCAGCTCGATATGACCAAGGGCATGACGCCACGCAAGATGCACCAACTGTGCGACATGATCAACGACGCCCTCAAAGAGTCGCGAGAGCATTACAACTACCCCGAACCAAACCAAACGCAACGCTCAGAGCGCGTTCGATTCCAAGGTGTCGGACATCTGATGCCGATGGTCCGGGAAATCTAGCTCGACTAGGTCAAAAGCCGGATAATCCCGAACAGGGCCCCGCCGATGGCAGCGAGCACCCCGACCATGATCAGGCTGCGAACCACGAGAGGCAGGTTGCGACCCGGAACAACTTGGCGGATCTTCTCCAGGGCCAGGTAGTAGTACGGGAAGGACACGATCACGAGGAACGTGCTCGACAAGAGACCAAAGATGATCGTGAACGCAAGGGCTTCCCAGAAGGGATCGCTCAGCGCGAGCGGCAACAAGCCACCGACGGTCGTCAAGGACGTCGCCACGAGCGGCCGGAACCGTCGGCGCAGCGCAGTGGATATCGCCGCGTTCATCTCTGCACCGAGTTCGCGTTCTTGGTTGGCAAAGTCGACAAGCAGGATCGAGTTGTTGACCGCGATACCGATCAACCCAAGCACGCCGAGCATCACGAAGAAGCTCAGCGGGTTGTCGGTGATCAACAGCCCGCCGAACATGCCAAAGAAAC